>JAGWQP010000142.1 GCA_028876805.1 Acidobacteriota bacterium
GTTACCGCGTCGGCATGAACTATGTGTCCTGCTCCCCGTATCGTGTGCCCATCGCCCGCCTGGCGGCAGCTCAAGCCGCGATTGCCAAGGGTGACCAGTCCGAAGCCAAGCGCACGGCGTAACCCGGAGTGCGGTCCGCGAGGGCCTAGAAGTGTAAGATTCACCACATTACTGTCGCCAACCCACCTCCTCCGTTTAATTCACACAGGGAGGTTTGGCCGATGCTAGTCTCTTCTGCCAGAGCGTCTATTTAATCGAGCGGTAATCGTTGCCGCGGAGGATCCGAATGCGGGTGTGTCTGCTAGCGATTGTGCTTTTGGTCGCCTTGCGTGCGGCGCCTGCGACCGTGAACCTGCGGCTTCCACCCGAGTCTGGGACGACCGGGAATCGGCTTCTGCTCCATTTTGAGAACTTGAAGCTGCCTCCCGATTCGAGTGGAATCGTGCGCGTCTTTGCGGACCTTGCTGGCGCCGACGCGCGTACCAGCACCGACGACGAGCACTTTCTGGGCTATTTCACACTGGTGCCCAAGAATTCGACCGAAGCGGCCCGAGGAATCGAGCGGGCGAGCGCCACTCTGGACCTGACCGCCAAGAAACAACGTCTGGCAGGCAAAAGGGAGGTGACCTTAACCATTGTGCCTCTGGGACGCCCGTCTCTGCTCCCGGCGGTCGCGCCAGGCTCGGCGTCAACTAAACCCACTTTTGGTCGCATCTACCTCTCGAAAGAATAGTGGCCGAGAGGCTCTGGCTGGCGACCGCGCGCGGCGCCGCAGTCGGTTTACGGCTGCAACGCAATATTGTGCACGTCCAGCGTTCGTGCGGTCGCCCGGTCGAAGTTCGCAATCGCTTCCGCCGCGTCGGACCGCGCGCGCACTTCGCGGTTGCGGGCGTTGATCACCTCGGTCTGGCGTTGGAGCACCAGGAACACCGTGGACGTGCCGGCCTGTAACTGCCGCTGCTCGCTGGCATACTGCGCCTCGGCCGAGCGGCGGGCCACCACCGACGCTGCCAGCCGCGCTTCGGAAGAAACCACCGCCTGCATAGAGTTGCGCACATCGGTTTCGACCGCCATCGCGACCTGGTCCTCGACCGCGCGCAGCCGTCGGCCTTCGGCAGCCGAGACGGCCATCTGCGCCTCCGCCGCGCGGTTGCGCAAGGGCAGGGAAACCTGGACACCCACCTGTGCGGTCGGAAAATTGCCGCTCCACAGGTTGTGCAGCGACTGTCCGTAGCTGCCTGTCATCGCCAGAGGAGTGCCGCCTCCGGCACCGAAGGAAATCGGGGGCAGTGGCGGCATGCCAGCCCGCGCTCCCAGTTGATTCAGGTAATTGGTGATGGGGACGAACCCGGCTGTAAACGGATTCGGCCCCGGCGGCAGCGGGATCCCGGAGAGCCCCGAGCTGGTGAAGGTCGCGAACGCATCCACGCGGGGCTTGGCTGATTCCTGAGTGCGCCGCTGGTCCAGTTGGTTGAGAGCGACGCTGAGCGCGCTCTCCGACAACTCCGGCCGCGAACTGAGCGCCTGGTGGATCGCTTCCTCGAGGCTCGGCAGCGTGGTTTCGGTTGCGGGCTGCGTCTCAGGAACCAGAGCTGCGCCCCACATCAGGTCATTGCGGTTCGAGAGCATCAGCGATTTCAGATTGTTTTCCGCCTGTGTCAGCGCCTGCTGCGCCAGAAACAGGTTCTGCTCGAAGGTCGCCACCTGCGTTTGCGCTGCCACCACGTCGATGGCAGACAGAATTCCTTGTTCCGCTTGCCGCCGGTTGCTCTCATATTGTTGCGCGGCCAGCCGCACGGCCTCGGTCTCGACGTCGTAGGCTTCGGACGCGTAGACCAGCTCCCAATACGTCTGAGTGGCCTGGGTCACCACTTCGATCACGCGCTGGCGAAGCTGCTGGGCGCTGAGTTGATCGTTTTTCCGGGCTGCTTGCAGCCGGTACCGGTTGTCGTCAAACCGCAGGCCGCGCCACAACGGCTGTGTTAGGTCCAGCCGCAGAGAGGTCGGATATTGCGGGTTCACCGTGACGAAGGTGCTGTTGCTCGCCTGCCGCGAATTGGTGAATGTCGCCGTATAACTGCCCCCGGTCCGGGGAATCAGGCCGCTCATCTGCGGTGCGCCATTCCACTCGGTCTGCACCAGTTGACCGTTGGGGGCACCCCCGATCAGCGTAGCCAGAGGCGTGACCGTTCGGCTGTGATACGTGCGGATCGCCATCAGCGGATCGTACGCGCCCTCGGCGCCGGTCACGTTATACGCGGCTTCCTGGCGGAGAATGCGCGAGATCTCTAAGTCGCGGTCGTTCTTCAGAACCCGCTCGATCGCTTCCTCCAGGCTGATCTTGGTCTCTCCCATGATGCCGATCCGAGGTGGGATCGGGATCTCGGTCAGTCGCTCGATGCGGGCCTCCGCCGGCGCTTGTCCGAACGCGGAGAGCGCCGAGGCTGCGATACATAGGCCAACCGCGCAGTAACGCAACATTTTTATGAGTTCCCTCCCGGCAGCACCTGGCGCGCCACCGGCGTCTCGATGGGTTCGGGCCGCGCCCGTCTGGCCACTAGCGCGCGTACTCGGGCGAAGAAGCGTCCCATGCCGCCGACCGACAACGCCTGCCCCAGATCGTCCCACAGCGAGTAGAACACCGGGACCGCCAGTAAGGTCAGCAGCAGGCAAAGCGTCTGGCCGCCCGCCACCAGCACGCCGATCGCCCGGTTCTGCTCGGCGCCGCTTCCGCCCGAAATCACTAGCGGCAGCATGCCGGCCACCAGCGCCATCGTGGTCATCAGGATGGGCCGCAGCCGGTCTCGGTTGGCCTGGATGATGGCCTCATAGAGTGGCATCCCCGAGGCGCGCAGGCCATTGGTATGGTCGATCTGAAGAATCGCGTTCTTTTTCACGATCCCGAACAGCAGCAAAAGTCCCAAGCCCGAAAAAACATTCACCGACTGCCCCCCGATCAGCAACGACACGATCCCGAACGGGATCGCCAGCGGCAGCGTCAGTAGGATCGTCACCGGATGGATGAAGGATTCAAACTGCGCCGCCAGTACGATGTACATGAAGATGAAGGTCAGCGAAAAGGCCAGCACGAAATAGTAGCCTGTGCGTCCGAGCTCCTTCGATTGGCCGGTCGGGGCGACGCCGTAGCCGGGATCCATCCCCAACGCCTTGGCTGCATTCGCTAGGCTCTGCTGGATTCCGTACTGAGAGTAGCCAGGCAACACATTCGAAAGCAGGGTCACCTGGCGTTGCCGCTGCAGGCGGTTGATCGCCGACGGCCCCGTGCCCGGATGCATGTGGACCACCTCGTCTAGGCCGACGAATCCCACTTTCGACGAAGGGACGGTCATTTTGGCCAGACCCTGGGGGCTGCCGCGGAACTGTTCTTCCGCGCGCACCACAACGTCGTACTGGTCTTCACCGGCATCAAACTGCGAGGCCGTCTGCCCCGCCACCAGCGTGTTAAGCGCCTGTTCGATGTCCAACACCGATACACCCAGGTCGGCCGCACGGGCGCGGTCGATATCCAGCCGCATCTCCGGCGTGCCATTACGCAGCGAGCTGTCGATATCGACGGTACCTGGCGTCTTCCTTAATTCGGCCAGCAGGGTGTTGGAGTACCTGGCGAGCTTATCGAGATCGGGGCCCTCGATTGCGTACATGATATCGGCTTGATTGAAGTTCTGGTTGCCGCCCACTTGGTTCACCTGGCCTACGGAGGTCACCACGCCCTTCGGCACTCGTTTGAAGAGCGTGCGGGTGCGCGCCATCAGCTCGGCCTGGCTGACGTCGCGCTTATCCAAATCGGCCAGCTTCACGAAAATTGTGGCGTTGCTGACCGCTTGGTCCGAGCCGGAGCCCACCGTGGTGAGTGTATGTTCCACGCCTGGGAGTTTGCGAATGTCCTGGGCCACGAGTTCGGCCATGTTGGTGGTCGCCGCTAGCGACGTCCCTTCCGGCGCCCGCACGTATGCGTTGAACATGCTCTGGTCGTTCTGCGTGGTGAAGCTCTTGTTGACCACCATGAAGAGCGGCACGATGCTGACGACGGCGATGGTCGACAGCCCGATCATGACCTTTCGATGCCCCATGGCCCATTCGAGCATCCGCGTGTAGCCGCGGTCGAGAGGCCGGAAGAAGCGTGAATCCCTGGAGCGGCGGCCGTCTGCGCCTTCGGGCCGCGCTTTGACGAAGCGCGAGCACAGCATGGGCGTCAGCGTAAATGAGACGAACATCGAGACGGCAATAGCGAAGGCCGATGTAAACCCGAACGAGCTCATGAACCGGCCTACGATCCCGCCCATGAACCCGACCGGCAGAAACACGGCCAGCAGCGAGAGCGTCGTCGCCATCACCGCCAGGCCGATTTCCCTGGTCCCCTCGATGGCCGCTTCATAGGGCGTGAAGTGTTTCTCTTCAATGAATCGGAAGATGTTCTCCAGCACGATAATGGCGTCGTCGATCACGATTCCCACCATCAATGTCAATGCCAGCATTGAAATCGTGTTCAGCGTCAGGTTCATCGCCGCCATCAGGGCGAACGCCGAAATAATCGAGGTCGGAATCGCCACTGCCGCAATCAGCGTCGTCCGGATATTGGTGAGGAAGCAGAAGATGATTAAGGTGGCGAAGAGGCTGCCTTCGATCAGGTGATGTTTGATGTTGTCCACCGACGCCTTGATGAAGGTCGATTGGTCGCTGATAATATCGGCGCGGACATCCCTTGGCAACGCGGGAAGAATCTCGCCCAGCCGCATTCGCACCGAGTCGCACGTGGCCACGGTGTTGACCCCCGATTGCTTGGAAACCACCAAGGTCACGGCCGCGTTGCCGTCCAGGCGCGACGCCGTGCGCGGCTGCTCGGCGCTGTCCTCGGCGTACCCGATATCCTTCACTTTCACTACGTAGTCGTTCCGGTTGGCGATGGTGATGTCGTTGAACTGAGCCGGGCTTCCGATCCTGCCGGTGGTGCGCACACTGAACTCCTGCGCGCCCGCGTTCAGCGTGCCGGATGGTAGCTCCAGGTTTTGCGCCCGCACGGCATTCAATACGTTTGTCACCGTCAGATTGTAGGCGCGCAGGCGATCTGGATCGACCATTACGTGAATCTCGCGGTTGGCGCCGCCAACGATCGTGATCTCCCCGACGCCCTTAGCGTTCTCCAGCTTCTGCTTGATCAGCTTGTCGGCGATCAGCGTCACGTCACGCAGCGAGCGCGGCGCCGAGACTGCGATCTGCATCACCGGCGCCGCGTCCGGGTCGAACTTCTGAATCACCGGCTGTTTGGCGGTCTGCGGCAGTTGCGGCACGATCAGGTTGACCTTGTTCTGCACCTCCTGCGCAGCGACGTCGCCGTCTTTTGACAACTCAAAAGTTACGATCACCAGCGAGAGCCCTTCGGCGGAGGTCGATCGAACCTCATCCACCTGGCTGATGGTGTTGACTGTGTCTTCGATCTTCTTGGTGATTTCGGTTTCGACCTCCTCGGGCGAGGCGCCAGGGTTCGCGACCGAAACCGAGACCGTCGGAATGTCGACCTTCGGAAAGAGGTCGACGCCGAGGCTGAAATACGAAAACACTCCAACCACCACCAGCGACAGGACCAGCATGGTCGCAAAGACGGGTCTCTTCACGCAAAGTCGGGATAATGCGTGCATCTGTGCGTCTCCCTATGACTTGGTTTGGACCGGGGCGCCGTCGAACAGCTCGCTCTGGTTGCTGATGGCCACCGAATCGCCGCCCGAAATCCCCGAATTGATGCGGATCCAGTCTCCCTCCTCATCGCCGGGAACCACGACGCGCAGGTGAGCTTTGCCGCCGTCAATGGTGAAAACCTGGTAGGAGTCCGTGGTCTTGTCGCGGATCACAGCCTTGCGCGGAATGAACACCGCATTCTCGCCGCCGGGCAGTAGCACGCGGGCGGTGGCGAACATGCCGGGCCGCAGCTCGCCCTTGGGATTGCTGAACTGCGCCTCCACCGTGAACACGCGCGAGTTCGGATCTACTGATGGGTTGATCGCCGTCACTCTCCCGGCGAAGTCGCGATTCGGGTAAGCAGCTACGCGGGCGACCACCGCCATGCCGATACGCGTTTGTCCGGCGCGCTGCTCGGGCGTTTGCAGCTCGAGCTTTACGCGGCCGACCCGCACCATGGTCGCGATCTTGCTGGTGAGCGCGACGTATTCGCCGGCCGAGGCCGGTCGCGCGGTGATGTACCCGTCGAACGGAGCGCGAATCGTCGTGTCTTGGAGCGCTTTCTCGGCCTGCGCCAGTTGCGAGCGTGCCGCCTCTAGCGACGCCTGCGAGAACTCGATTCCGCGGTAGTTCTGCCGTGCCAGGTTCGCCGTCGCCTCGTATTGCTGCTTCACGGCGTTCGCCTGCGCTTCGGCGGTCTCCTGCTGCGTGCGCACCTTGTCATAGGTGCTGCGGGAAACGTCGCCGGTCGCGACCAGGCCTTCGTACCGTTTGGCGTCGGCCGCCGCGAGCTTGGCTTGAGCCAACGCCGACTCGTAGTTCGCTTTCGCCGCCGCCACTTCGGGCACCTTGTTAACGTCGAAATTGACGCCTTCGGTCACGCCGATCCGCGACTCGGCTTGGCGCAGCAGAAAGACAGCCTGGTCCATCTGCGCCTTGGCTTGGTCCAGCTTCAATTGCGCATCGCGGTGGTCGAGCTCGCAGATGACCTGACCTTGTTTCACGAAATCGCCCACATTCACCGGCGTCGCGAGAACCCGCCCCGCCACTAGAGGCGCGACGTCGGAGGTCTCATCCGGGTTGAACGTGCCGGTTTCTTCGAACGACGCAGGCACGATTTTGCCCACAGCCTCGATTGCCGAAACCACGATGGCCTGAGTATTCGTCTGGGCGTTTGCCGTCTGGCTTTGCTTCGAACATCCCGCCGCGAACAAAACCGTAATGAGGAAGACTGCTGGCGCAAAACGAGTCATTGGATCTTTTCTACTTTTCTCCGGCCTTTGCGGGCCGGATTCCGTGCATCATGATATGAATGAAACCTTCGACGACTTCATCGTCGGTGGCGCTCTCGATGTGGAAACCAAACATCTGCGTCATCATGCCGTAGTTCTTCGCCATGCCACCGATGGCGGCGATCACCGCGCCCGGATCGACGCCAATGATTGCCCCTTCCCGCTGCCGCCGCGTGAAATAATCCCTCAACAACTCATAGACGGGCGCCACCAACTGCCGGTGATGCGCCAGCCCCTGTTCGTGCCCTTCGAGCGCTGCGAACAGCAGGACCCGCTCGTAACCGGGGTCTTCACGGTAGGACTTCACCACCGTCCGTGCGAGCGTGCGCAACAGCTCCTCGTCGTCGTTGCGCTCCATCGAGGCTTTCATCCGCTCGAGCGACTCCTGGAACTCGGGCGATTGAGCCCGATAGTCCAGCACCGCCGTGTAGAGCGCCTGCTTGGTGGGGAAGTGGCGAAAGATGATCGCTTCGGTTACCCCCGCCGCCGCGGCCACCTCCTTGGTCGTGGTGCCATCGAAACCCTTGCGAGCGAAGATCGCCAGCGCCGCTTCCAGCAACTGGTGGCGCCGATCAGTCCCAGACATGCGCGGTCGCGACTGAATTTGGGTCACCGGCCCAGTATAAGTAAGTGCTGACTTACATGTCAAATGGCCTAACCAAAAATGGGTCCGTCCGCATGATGGAGGACGCCAGGATGTCCAAGAAGGATGCGGGGACGCACCTGGCCCCACAAAGCCGAGCATGCCGTGGACATGGTGACAGGAGCGGTGGTGGAGCCGACGCTCGAGACGCGGTCGACGAACGGATCGAGCGAAAAGCCGAGACCAAGCCGCTAGAGACATACTAAAAACAATTCAAGAAAAGTCTTGTTTTTTAAATGATGATCGCAAGAGATCGCCGAGGAGAAATGCCGCCAGGTGAGCGAATTTCGGACTAACAAGACTTGTTTTCGAGGGTGGAAAATGATGAAAGAAGGCGAAAAGCTGGAAGGCGGAGTTCGGACTGGCCGGCTTCGAGAGATTACCAGGAACGTCAAACTAACACCTCACCGTGAAAGCCTTCTCCGTGAGTACCTGGCTGGAGGCGGTTACCACACGCCTGAAGACGTAATAGAACATGCCCTTGAAATTCTGTCGGAAACTGAAGCCCGGCCGGACCTTGCACGAGTATCCTTGAGCTCCAAGGACTTGGGAAAGAGATTTGGCTGGGCATTGACGCGCAGGCGTATGTGAATCAACAACGCGCCGGATGGAATGCTAAAGGCCTTTCGCGGCCACGTGGTGGGTTTGGACACGGCCCCTCTTATCTACTTCATCGAAGAAAATCCTGCTACATGCCGTTGGTCCGACCGTTCTTTGAAGCTGCCGACCGGGGGGAGTTCCAAATAGTCACATCAATGCCGACCTTAACCGAGGTGCTGGTGCATCCCTTGCGCCGAGGGAACCCACGTCTCGCCGATCAATACCGGCGTATTCTTCTTCGCGCAGGACAGGGGACAACGGTGGCTGTTTCAGAGGAGATCGCCGAGAAAGCCGCGGAACTGCGCGGCCAACACGGACTGCGTACACGCGACGCTCTTCAAGCTTGCAACCGCAATACGGTCAGGAGCAGGTTCGTTCTGAACGAATGATACGCGGCTGCGGAGCTTTTCAAAGCTGCAGATAATAGTCCTAGACCAACTCAAAGCCACGACTCCGTAGCGCTGGAATGCTGGGGCAACGCGTGCCGGAGTTCATGACGCTCAGCTAGGGCGCTGCGCGGCCGTCGAGGAACCCCAGCACCGCGCCCGTGGCCGCCTCCGGCTGGTCGGTGGTGAATAGGTGGTTGGCCGAGGGAATCAGCACCAACCGCGCCCCTGGGATGCGGGAGGCGATCAGTTCGCCGTTGCCGGGCGGCACCAACTGGTCGTTCGTACCATGAATCACCAGCGTCGGTGCTGTGATGCCGGGCAGGCGGTCAAAGGCCTGCCAGGCGAAAACCGCCTGCAGTTGCGCCGTGTAGCCTTGGGGAGTGGCAAACCAAGCCCGCCGCTTTTCCAGATCCTCATCAATGCGTGCCCGCGGCGTCGCTCGATCGTAGAGGATCGGGACAAACGCCGCCTCGGCTTGCTCCGGGGTCATGGTGGCCCGCGCGGTGAGCACGCCTGTGACCTCGGCGTTGGCGCGCACTGCGTTGGGGCCGCCGGGCGCAGTGCAGCCCAGAATCAGCGAGAGCACGCGCCCTGGATATTGCAAAGCGAATTCCTGGGCGATCATGCCCCCCATCGATAGCCCGAAAATGTGGGCCCGCTCGATGTCGGCAGCATCCAGCACCGCCGCCGCGTCGGAAGCCATCACGACCATCGAATAAGGGCCGAGCGGCACGTCGCTCCGCCCGACGCCCCGATTGTCGAAGGCCAGGGTCCGGTAGCGGCTTGCCAGCACCGGACGTGTCCGCCACCACAGCGCCGAAGCCGCGCCCAACCCCATAATCATCAGCAGGGGTGCGCCTTCGCCTTCCTCGTCCCAGTAAATCTTCGCGCCTTGGTTTTCCACAAACGGCATCGGTTTAACCCTGCACGCGGCGTTGTTTGCCCGCCCAGAGCGTCTCCCGAAGGTCCCGCTTCAGGATCTTGCCGGTACCCGTCTTGGGCAGCGGGCCTTCGATAAACTCCACCATGCGCGGAAGCTTGAATTTGCTCAGACGCGTTTCAAGGAAGGCCAGCAGCTGTTCGGGGCTGAGCTTCTGTTCCGGTTTGAGTGACACGATCGCAGCGGGCACCTCCCCCCACTTCGGGTCCGGGGCCGACACCACCGCGCACTCCAACACCGCCGGGTGCGCCGTGATCGCCTTCTCCACCTCGATCGACGAGATGTTTTCGCCTCCGCTGATGATGATGTCCTTCTTGCGGTCGACAATGTGGACGTACGTTTCCTCGTCCCACACCGCCATGTCGCCGGTGTGCAACCAGCCCTCCGTCATGACCGCCCTGGTGGCCTCCGGCTCCTTGTAGTAGCCGTCCATCACCAGATCGCCGCGGATGAGGATCTCCCCGATCGTCGCCATGTCACGGGGAACATCATGTCCCTCGAGATCCACCACTCGAAGCTCGCAGCCCGGTAGCGGCCACCCCGCCATCGCCGAGTGACGAATCCGGTCGGCTTCATCGTGGAATTTCACCGTGCCCTTGGCTCGCGCCGAAGTCGCCACCGGAGAAGTCTCCGTTAGGCCGTAGCCACCGAATACGCGGCACTGGAACGCCCGCTCCAGGCCCGCGATCAGCTCCGGGGAAGGCGCGGCGCCGCCCACGTGAATCTCCTGCATGGTCGAGGTGTCAAACTTCCCCAGGTCCGGACAATTTAGAAGCGCGTTCGCCATGGTTGGAACCAGCAGCATCGAGGTCGCGCCTTCTTCCTGAATGAGGCGCAGCACCTGACTGGGCTCGAAACGCCGCACCATGACTTGCTTGGCTCCGTTGAGCGTGGCAGTCTGAGGCCGGCCCCAGCCGTTGGCATGAAACAGCGGAATAGTGTGTAATTCGACGGCCATGTCGTCGGGCTTCAGGGACATGGTCACGTACAAAGCGTGCAGGTAGAGCGTACGGTGGGAGAGGGCGACCCCCTTCGGCGTGCCGGTGCTGCCGCTGGTATAGAACAGCTCGGCGATTTCGTTTTCGTCGAAGGTAAAAATGTCGGGGCGGGCGATCCGGCCGTGGCCAAGCAGTTCTTCGTACGTGAAATCGGCCGCCGCCGCCGGACCCTCGACCGCCACGAACCGCCGGATGCCAGGGCAAGCGTGCCGAAGCGCCTCCACCAACGGTGCGAAGTCGTTTTCAAAAATCAGGACGCGGGCGTCGGCGTGATTGAGGATCCCAATCAACTCGTTGGCCTGCAGTCGCACGTTTAACGGCATCACGATCGCGCGCACCAGAGGCGCGCCGAAGTAACCCTCCATCAATTGGCTAGTGTTGAAGCTCAGATAGGCCACGCGATCACCGGCCTCGATACCTTCGGCGACGAGTCCCGCAGCGAGCCGCTCACAGCGCTCGGCGAACTGCGCGTAGGTGTAGCGGGAGGATCCTGAAACCAGGCCGATTTTGTTCGCGTACAAGTCAACGCTACGGTAGAGGCATCGGATGGGCGTCAGCGGTACGTTCATGATCTAAATTCCCGGTCTGATACCAGCGCCTTTCAGGCAGTTAGCTTGGAGTTGGTCTGGTTCTATACCTGCATTACGCGACTGACCGTCACAGGCA
>JAGWQP010000143.1 GCA_028876805.1 Acidobacteriota bacterium
GGCGGCGCGAAACACGGTCCCTTGGTAAGCGGCGGGCAAAAAACCGCTGCTCCACTGCGCGGCGCCGGTAAATGGCCCACCGCGCGGGTCGTGAATCACCACGAAGGCTGGAAGGCTCTGATTCTCGCTGCCTAACCCATAGGTAAGCCACGAACCCATGCTAGGGTATCCCGCGATGATCGATCCGGTATTCCATTCGTAGTGCGATAACGTGTGGTCGACGGATCTGCCCTGCGCCGAGTGAATAAATGCCAGATCGTCTACGATGCCACCGATATGCGGAAATAGCTCGGAAACCCATTTCCCGGATTGACCAAATTGCTTAAACTGGAAAGGGCTTTTCATGAGCGGGCCAGGAAACCCCTGGCGGACGAAGACCTCGCCTTTGCCCTCGAGCGGCTTGCCATGATATTTCTCGAGCATGGGCTTGTAGTCGAAGGTGTCCACCTGACTGACGCCGCCACACATGAACAGTGAGATGATCGACTTGGCTCTTGGGGTGAAATGAGGCGGCTTGGGTAAAAAAGGAGAATCGGTGACGCCGGCCGAACCCACACAAGCTTGCGGTCCGCCAGCAGGCGCGGCCAGGGCCCCATCCGCGGACAGCAGGTACGCCAAGGCGATTCCGCTGATGCCGCCGCCCGCCTGAAACAAAAGGTCGCGCCGCGAGATGAAACGCTGTCTGCTCCTTCCGGTGCATTCGGCTTGCGGATTCATGGTTGCTCCTATTTCAGTTGTTGTACAGGAACTCGTTACTGTTGAAGATAACGTGGGTCAACTTGGACAGCGCGGCTAGTCCGCCAGGCCTGCCCTGCTTTTTCAAGAACCCCACGCTCTGCTCGAGCTCGCGGGCGGTGGGCTCCCGGCTAAACGCAATCTGATAGGCGAGCCTCACTTGCGCGGCCGGGTCGTCGCCGGCCTCCCGTGCGACTCGTTGGGCGAAGTGGTTCGCCTCGAGGAGAAAGAACTCGTTATTGAACAGGGTCAAGGCCTGCGTGGGCACAGTGGTCACGTCGCGCCGTTCACAACTTAGCGCCGCATCCGGCTGGTCGAATACTTCAAACATCGGGTATTTGAGATTTCGCTTTACGTACGCGTAGATGCTTCGCCGCCATGTGGAAGGGTCTTCTTTCGTCAACCCCCATTTGCCCTTGGTGGGGACCAGGCTGGTCACCGACTCGGGCACCGGTGGGAAAAAAGGCTTTCCCCCGGCTTTGAAGTTGAGATCTCCGCTGGCGGATAGGACAGCGTCGCGAATGATTTCCGCTTCCAGCCGTTTAATCGGAAACCGCCACAGGAACTGGTCCGTCGGGTCTTTCTCGGCATTGGCCGGCAGGTAGTAGTCTGACGCCATCTGGTAGGTTGCCGAGTTCATGATCAAGCGTTGCATTTCCTTGATGCTCCACCCGCGCTTGATGAACTCCGTCGCCAGCCAATCGAGGAGCTCGAGATTGGAAGGCAGGCTCCCCATCTTTCCAAAGTTGTTGGGCGTGGCTACGATTCCCTGCCCGAAATGCTGATACCAGATCCGGTTGACCATGACGCGGGCCGTCAAAGGATTGCCTTCCGAAGCGATGGCTTCGGCCAGGGCTCGGCGGCGGCCGCTAGTCGGATAGCCGTTGTTTGGAGGGTCAACTACGGGCTGGTTGGCCCTGGCCAGAACCGTGAGAATTCCCGGTTCCACGATGGGCGCTTTCATCTCCTCGGAAAATGACCCCAGTCCAGTGCTGCCAAAATACGTGGGCGGCGGCTGATAGTGGTCGCCCGGCGCCGGCAGATATTTGCCCGTGAATCCGAATTTTTCGTAGATCACTCCCGTCGTTCCGGGCTGAAACGGGGCGTGCGGGGTGAACCGAAAATCGCCGTCCCGGACGCCCAGCGCTACGGGAGGACGCGGCGGCAACTGCTTGGTCAGAGTTTCAATCTGATCGAGCAGTGTCTTACGAGTTTGTTCGTCTTCGGCATTGACTTTGATCAAGGCCGGACGACTGTCACCGCCGAAAACGGTGTCTTCTTCGCCACGCACGATGGCTACTTGCGCGGCCAGCAGCTTTTGCCCCGGAGTTCTTTGCTCCTCCGGTGTGTTCACAGCCTGCCGGATGTCCGCCGGGAACTTCGCAAGGATGTTTTGCAACTGCTGTTTCCGGTAGGGCACCTCGATGGTGGCGATCTGCTGTCTCAACGCCTTGATTTTGCCGTTGATGTCGTTGGCCGTCTTCTCATACCGGGCCCATTCTTCGGCGGAGACCAGCGGATGATCGTATTCCACAAAGCCGTTGAAGACGGCGATCGATTTGTAATAGTCTTTCCGGGTGATCGGATCGAACTTGTGGTCGTGGCAGCGCGCGCAGTTGACAGAGAGGGCCTGAAAACTCTGATAGGTGGTCCGAATGATGTCGTCCAGATAATCGAACCGGTAGTTGGGGTTCTCGAGATCGCGGTCCAATACACGTGGCCCGAGACGGACGAAACCCGTGGCTGTCAGGCTTTCAAAGGTGGGCTTATCCAACTCGTCGCCGGCAATCTGCTCCACAATGAACTGGTTATAGGGCTTGTCCTGGTTGAAGGCGTTGATGACATAGTCGCGATAGCGCCATGCTTCCGAGACGTCATAGTCGTACTCATATCCCGTGCTGTCGGCGTAACGGGCCACATCCAACCAGAGCCGGGCCCACCGTTCGCCGTAGTGCGGTGAAGCCAAAAGCCGGTCGACCAGTTTCGGGTAGGCGCGAGGGGACGGGTCTTTCACGAAAGAATCCACTTCGGCCGGAGATGGCAATAGGCCGGTTAGATCAAGATAGGCTCTGCGAATCAGCGTGCGCCGGTCCGCTTGTGGCGCAGGCGCCAGCCCCTTTTGATCGAGCTTCGCTCGAACCAGGGCATCGATCGGAGAGCCGCTCCAGCCCGAGTCCTTGCCCTGCGGTATGGCAGGGCTAACCGGCATTCTGAAGGCCCACCACTGCCGGTCGGCATCCGTGATCTTTCTCTCATGATAGGCGCCGTAGACCAGCAACGACGGGTCGCTATCGGTGGTTGGCGCCGGAGTCGCCGGCTTCTGGTCATCCGCAAACGGCGCACCCAGGTTGATCCAGTCCTTGATCGTCTGGATTTCCTCCGCAGTCAGAGGCGCGACGGGCGCCATCGGCATTTGGGGCTTCTCCTGCCCCGTGATGCGCTTGTAAAGAAGACTGTCTGCGGCGTTGCCCGGTATCACAGCGGGGCCGTGACTGCCACCTTGAAGCACGGAATCGCGCGTGGCCAGGCTCAGCTTCGACATCTGGACCGTCGCTCCATGGCACTGCTGGCATTTGGCGAGAATGGCCATTACATCGGGAGTCTGGGGTTTTTGAGCCAGCGCTGCTATGGCAACGAGCCCGAAAAATGACAGCGCAGCCACCCACGTTACGGCAGCCTTTACGCGTGAAGACTCTGCGCGCATCACATCTCCTCTCTCGATCAACCAGTCAAACCCAGCAGTCAAACACACGGATCTCTTCGCTTCCGGGCCGTGACCCACGCACCGGGAGTCAAATTGCTTCCAGCCTACACCTGCCAGATGCCGAGTTCAAGCCAACGGACTGTTACCAAGTGAGCTTTAAACCCATGCGAAAAGTCCGTTCGTCGCGGCCGGTATTTCGAATATCGGTCGCCAACATAAAGGAGCCGCTATTGACGGACGTGCTCGTGGCGCTGGTGGTGCCGGGGTTGGCATGGTGCGGTGTGTTGGCAAGGTTGAACGATTCGGCCCGAAAACGAAGTTCGAACCGCTCCGTAAGGCGAAACTTGCGGTCCAGACCCGCATCCACGTTACCGAGTGCCGGGCCGCGCAGGCTTCTTCTGCCCGCACGTGCCGAAGCGGCCCGAGGCCGGCGCGCCGAAATCGGTCTTGTCGTACCACTGATAAATGTTGCCCAATTCCCTGGCCGCAACTAGGCAATCCGCGAACTGGCTGGAAGCGATCGAGTTCAGCGACGCGTTCGAAGCCGTCGCACTAAACGGCGATCCCGTGTAGGCGCTCACCACGCTGCTCAACTGCCAGCCGCCTAAAATCGCGGCAGTCGGGCCGCCTGGAACCAGTCGCTTTCCCTTCCCGAAAGGAAGCTCGGATGTCGGCGCGGGGCGGCGGCCGAGGCGACAACCGCCACGGTTTCGTTCACCAGTCCCACCGTCAATATCACGCATACGCGGAAGACCGCATTCGGTGCGACAGTCGCGCCGGTCTGGCTATAGGTTTGAAACCCCGGGGCGGTGACGACAATGGTATATCTGCCCGGCGGCAAGTCAACAAGAGTATACCCACCCCACGGAGTTAGTGGTGGTCTGGCGGCTGAAATTGGTGTCGGGATTCGTGGCAACGACTCTGGCCCCGACGATCGCCGCCTGTGTCGCATCAACGACGTTGCCGTTGATCTCGCCCAGCAGCGCGTGCGCCTGGGCTCCGGCCGGCGCCAGCAAA
>JAGWQP010000011.1 GCA_028876805.1 Acidobacteriota bacterium
CACGAGACATCCCAAAAGCGCTATCAGGGCCGCTTGCGTTCTTCGCGTCTCTACCGTAAACATGGACGCAGGCATTTCTGCTGAACTCTAATTTACCGTAAATTGGGCCGACGGTGTCAGCACCTGTTTACGGTTCTGATCGGTAATTCTTAATCGTATCGTGTATTGCCCGGGCGCCAGGTCTTTCAACGGGAGAAGCTTTTCAATGGTGACCTGGCTCGACGAGGCGTTGGGAATCTTGGTCACATCTTCGGCAAAATCGAAGATCTTGTCGCTGCTGCCGTTTTTCACCAGTTCGTATTCTATCTGCCCGACCGGCTTGTGGGTTTTTTCATCACCTTCGAAGTTGTACGCCGTCAAGTAGATACCGAGCTTTTCGTCGCGCTTGAAGACCCCATCCAGGCGGGGCCGGACCTTGGAGTCGCCAATTACGAACTGTCCGGTGCCGATACTCTTGGTGGGAACTTTTTGAATCAGATCGGCCAGAATCAGGCTGCTTGAGGCCAGCTTATCCGTATCCAGCCGCGGCACGTTCAAAGCCATCTCAGTGTTAGTAAGGTTGCCGCTGACCAGGTCCTTCGCGACGATGTTCAGGCGGTAGGTTCCCGGCGGCAGTGGGATCGTCTTCTGATAGACCGACTTGCGCTGGCTGAAGGACTGCAGCATGTCGGGCGGGCTGTCCACCGTGACGGTATCTTCGAAGGTATTGACGACGCGGCGCGTCATGGTGGTGATGTGGCCTAGAATGTTGACCACCGCCTTCTGCACGCCGTCTTTATTTTGGAATTGAAGATCCTTGTTGTTGAATTGGATGGTGATGCTGGCAAGAACCGAGGCTTCCGTCACCGGGAAATAGAACGCCTTCACTTCGGCGGGCAGCACGCTGTAGCTGATCCGCGAGTTGACCACGGCTTCCAGGTCCTTGAACTTAACCTCCGGAGGCTTCTGGAGCTTGGTGAACTGATCGAGGCGCTCGAATTGATTCATGCGGGCGGTCGGGCCGCCGATGGGAGCCGGCAGCAGCGTGCCATCGGTGTTATTGAACCGCGCGCTCTTGTCGGAGAGCCCCATTTGCTCCATCAGGCTGAGGCCGGCGCCAGGCACCCGGGACAGGGCGTCCTTTTCCGACGGGTCCATGGTCATGTGGAATTCGCCCGTCATCGTAGGATCAACGAACTCGATCAGCACGTCGTTGCCGATCCCTTCGATGTAGCGATACCGCCAATCCTCGAACGGGTACGTGGTGGTTTCCCCGCCACCTTCTTCCGGCGGCCGTTCGTAGGTACCGCCGGAGGGATGCTCGTCCCGCTCGTCCGGTGGGCCGAAGGTGATGTAAATGCGGCCGCGGTCGGTCTTCCATCCCGGGAGTCCCGAAGCGAAGTGATCATTGGCGTACGCGATGCGCCGGTAGTGCTCTTCCTTGAATTCGTTTTCGACCGTGTCCGGCGTGGGGTCGCGACGCAGCCAGAACTGCTCGATGAACTGCTCGCGTTCCTCATCGGTCTGCATGCGCTTGAATGCCGCACGCTCTTCATCGGTGATAATGTAAGCGACGTCCTCGCTCAGCCACTTCCGGTAGGGCGTTTCGAGCTCTTTGCGAAGCTTTTCCTCTTTTCTCTTCTTCTCCTTTTCGGAGAGAGGCTTGGCCACCGTTTCTCGCTGATTCGCCCCCGTCTGCGGGCCGTTGGCGGGCTTTTGGTCTGCGAACAAAAACGCCGCGCCGGTCAGCGCCACTAGGGAAACACCGGAAATCATCAGGCGTGCAGCTTTCATAAACAGCTCACCGTCCTTGAGAACCCGCTAGATCTCGATGTTATATATTCTAAACCACTGAATCTGCAGCGTCAATCCCGTGAAGAGGCGGCACAGGTGTACCCGGCCACGACGCCACGGCTGCCAGTAGCATCAAGGCCGGATCGATCGGGTGGCGGTATCGGGGCAGCGCCAGCGTCAGGTAATAAGCCCACCCAAAGACCAGCGGAAATACCGCAATTGGAAACAGATACGGGCTACGTGCGCGCGCCAGGCGGAGCAGGCCCAGCAGGGTCCCGCCTGCGATCAGGAGGTTGAACACGAGCACATAGCGGAACCATACGGACCGGCTGTTCCAAAAATCCCGCGCCGGGGACGGCGAGCCCCCCGCCCAAAACGACACAAACCGCCCGCCGATCAGTTCGGCCTCATGGCGGGGGTGCGTCGCCATGTAGCGGATCGCGTCATTCTCCTTCTCGTGCATGTAAGCGATCTCACCCATCGCCACGTACCGGCTGCGTTCGTCGGCGTCGTGGATCGGGTGCTGGCCGCCGAGCCAGATCACACGGGCTTCGGGATTGTTTCCGATCCACAGTTGCAGCCCCAGAATCGAGCGCAAAGGAACGAAGCTGTGAAAAACCGTGTAATTGCGGAGGGTCCACGGCACGCAGCAGAGCACGACCACGCCGGCCGCGGTCGCCGCGGGAACCAGCCACCGCTCGGCGCGCTGGCGGCGGCGCCAGGCTGCCCAGCCGAGCAACAGGGGCAGCAGCGACAGGAGCGCGGCGTTGGTCATCAAGGCCGCGCCAGAAAGCAACCCGTACGCGCCCCAGACGCGCAGGCGAGCGGACTCGGCCACGGCCAACGTCGCCCACAGAATCATCGCGCCCAGCAGTGCGGATAAAGAGGTCTCCCAGAGGCTCTCGTACGTCAGCAGGATGGCGTTAGGAAAGACCGCCCACAGCCATGTGGCCCTCGCAGCCACTCTGATGCCGCCGATCCGTCGGCCTACGTAAAAAATCGGCAGGCATGCCAGCGTCGAGAATAAGATATTGAGAAACACCGCCGCCAGGTAGGACCGAAACGTGTACGGTCCGAAAATGCGAATCACGCCTCCCAGCAGCAGCGGATAGACCGGAGTGGTCCAGGCCGTAGGACCGGTATTGACGCGGAATGGCGAAGCAAAGCCCTCACCCGCTGCGATCGAATGGGCGATGTTGCCGGACTCGAACAGAAACGGGATGATACGGAGCGCCTGGTGGGGAAACTGGCGCTGATAGTTCCAGGCGAAGCCGAGCCGGCAGCCAAGGGCCACCACCACAATCACGGGAAGCGAGGTTAGCGCCGAGCGAACCGAGGCGCCGATTGCAACCGGGCGAGCCAAGCGCCAACAGTGTAGCATTCTTCCGAACGGCTCAATACAAATGGAAGTGTCCAGCCAGAAGTAAGACCAGGGCGGCGTAACCGCCAGCCATCACATCGTCTGCCATGATGCCCACCCCGTCCGCAAGGGCCTCCAGTTGGCGCACCGGCGGCGGTTTCCAGATGTCGAACAACCGGAACAAGGCGAAGGCAGCGGCATAGCTCTTCCAGTGAAACGAGTGCGCGCCAGCTAGCGCGATCCACTGCCCAACCACCTCGTCCACCACCACCACGCTGGGGTCCTTTTGACCGAGTGCGCGAGAGGTTTCGGTGGCTGCCCAGACCGCGAGCGGGAACAGGACTGCCGCCAGCAGGACCAAGTGCCACCACCGAAATCCTGCGAATTCGTGCAGCAGGGCAGCCATCGCGAGTGCGGCCAGCGAGCCTGCGGTTCCCGGCGCTCGCGGTGCGTATCCGCAACCAAACCACGTCGCAACCAGGCTGGCGATTCTAGTCGCGGTCTGGCTCCTCATCGGGTTTTTTGGCGGTGTCGCCCGTCTGGAGGGGAGTCGAAATGACGTACTTCTCCGAGGCCCAGTTGCCCAGATCCATGATCCGGCACCGCTCGCTGCAAAACGGAAAATCGGCGCTGCCCGCCGCGACTTCTTTTTTGCAGATGGGACAGCGGATCATGCCGGTAGCGGAGAGATGTTGATGAGAGGCGAAGGCGCGAACCGCGGAGCGGGCTCGGTGGCGGCAAGCAGCGTGCCGACCACGTCGTAATCGTGGGCTTCGGTGATGCGCAGTCGGCGGATCTCGCCGGCCCGTGGCTCCACACCTTCGAAATCGTTGATCAGAGTGGCGCCGTCAATCTCGGGCGCCTGGGTCGGCCGGCGCGCTTCCCAGATCAGATCGGTCTCTGGCGAACGACCTTCGACAAGCACCGAAACCTCCGTGCCGACCAGCTTCTGATGGGTCGCTCGCGCGATCTTGCGCTGGATTGCCATCAGGTGCCGGCGGCGGTTCTGGATGGTGCGGCCGTCGACTTTCCCACCGAGGAGGCAGCTGGCGCTGGTGTCTTCATCGGAGTACGCGAAGACGCCGACGTGGTCGAACCGCGCCGCCTCCACAAACTGGCACAGTTCCTCGAAATCCTCCGGCGTCTCGCCCGGGAATCCGGTGATGAAACTGGTACGAATCGCCACGCCGGGAACCGTCCGGCGGATGCGCTCCAGCAGCTTCAGGAAAATGTCACCCGAAGCACCGCGCTTCATCCGTTTCAACACGCGCGCGCTCGAGTGCTGCAGCGGCATGTCGAGGTACTTGACGAGTGAGGGGTGTGCCGCCAGCGTGTCCAGCAGCCGTTGCGTGATCTTGTTGGGATACGCGTAGAGAAATCGAATCCACTTCTCACGCGCGGTTTCAATCCGCGCCAGCCGCTCGACGAGGTGAGCCAACCCGTCCTTCATCCCCAGGTCTTCGCCGTAGCAGGTGGTGTCCTGGCCGACCAGGTTAATCTCGCGAACGCCGTCGTCGAAAAGCCGCGTGGCCTCCGCGATGACGGACTCAAACCGCCGGCTGCGAAACGCGCCACGGTACTGCGGAATCACACAGAACGTGCACGGGTGATCGCACCCCTCCGCAATTTTGACGTACGCGAAATGCCGCGGCGTGGAGAGCACGCGCGGAGTCAGATCGTGATACAGATACGGTTCAGCCGCAGTTGGAGGGGTCGCGCCGCCCTCGCATAGGGCGACGATGCGCGCCAGTTCATTGGTGCCAACGATCGCGTCGACCTCGGGCATCTCCTTTCGGATATCGGCCCCGTATCGCTCCACCAGGCAGCCGGCGACAATCAGTTTCTTAGCGTTGCCGGTCTTCTTATACTCGGCCATCTCCAGGATCGTATCGATCGATTCCTGCTTGGCTGGATCGATGAAGCTACAGGTATTGACGACGAGGACCTCGGCCTGTTCCGGATACGGCGTTAGCTCGTGTCCGCGCGCTACAAGCTCGCCCATCATGACCTCGCTATCGACCAGGTTTTTCGGGCAGCCCAGACTGACTAAACCGACTTTCAATGCGTGCGCACCAATCGAGGGAACTGTTCTCAGGATAGCATTTGGGGGGCGAGTGGAGGCTGAAGTCACAGAGCCTTCCGGAACGTCAGATTGATTCGGCTGCGTCCGGTCGCCGGGTGTGCCCCGTCAACGACGGGAGCGACGCCGTGATAGGCCAGCCGCGAAGGCCCGCCCCAGACCGCTACGTCGCCGCTCTCCACGCGGATGCGACGCGGCTTATCGCTGCGCTTCATACCCCCGAACAGGAACACGGCCGGAAGGCCGAGCGAGACCGAAACGATCGGCGCCCGAAAGTCCTGCTCATCTTTATCCTGGTGCAGGGAGAGTTTGGCGCCCGGTCGATAGCGGTTGATCAGGCACACATCCGGCTCGAAACCGGCGAATCCGGCGGCAGCGGCGGCGCGTTGGGCGAGGTCCAGAAATGCCGGGGGGATCGCCGGCCAGGGTTGGCCGGTCTCGGGATCGGACGGCGCGTAGCGATACCCGCTTCGATCCGAAATCCAGCCGACACGCCCGCAATTGGTCATCTCGACCGACATCCGCAAGCCGCCTGGCGTCATCATGTGGCGGAAGGGGGCGGCCTCGGTGATCGAGCGAAGCGCTTCCATCAGCCGAGCGGTCGCCGGCGCCGCGAAGCCGCGGAGGACGACAGCACCATCCGCCAGCGGCTCTGTGGCGCCGGGCTGCGAGAATTCCTCGAACAGGCTCATCGCGCGTCGTGAAAGATGATACCCAGCGTCTGCCGATGCCCGGAGCGGATTCGGCTCACACCGTGGCGCATCTGGACGCGGTAGACCCCGCGCGTGCCCTCGACCGGGCGATGATGAACCGGGAAGACCACCCCATCTCCCTGGCCAAGAGCCACCACTTCGGCGCGCGACTGCATGCGCGGTCGCTGTTCAGTGAGTACGAATTCCCCGCCGGCGAAATCGCGCCCCGGCTCAGACAACAGAAACGTCGCCTGTAACGGGAAGACGTGCTCCCCGTACAAATCCTGGTGTAGGCAGTTGTAGTCGCCCTCTTTGTATTCGAGAAGTAACGGTGTCGGTTTGTTCTGTCCGGCCCGGTGGCACCGCTCGAGAAATTCGATGAGATCCCCCGGGTAGCGCGCGGCCGCACCAAGAGCCGTGTTCCAGCGATTGGCGATCTCCGCAAGAGGCGGGTAGAGGGCCGCGCGCAGGTTTGCGACCGGGCTCGGAAGCGGATAGGCGAAGTATTGGTATTCTCCCCGGCCAAACCCATGACGGGCCATGACCACCCGGCTGCGGAAGAGTTCGGGCGCGGAGTAGCTCCTCGCGATGGCCGTACATTCCTCGCCGGAAAGGACTCCGGTCAAGATGGCACACCCGTGGGAGTCCAGGTCGGCCGCAATCCACCTCCAGTCCAGTTCCGCTATTTGTTTTTGTGCGGTCACCCTGGAATTCGTCATGCAGTCCTCCGCCGATCTACGGACGGCGTAGGGCCGCCAACAAGTAAAAACTTTGCAACGGCTGGTTGGAAATTTGCATCCAAAGAAACGTTCGGACCCATTCGACACACTAATCTAATGTAGAACGGAGGCTGAGGCGGTGGTCGTAGTAGGCGGTTTCGCGATTCTGGTTGTGGTTTGCCTCCTTCTATCCACGCTTCAAACGCCGCCGGCGATCGGGCAGTGACCCGCCGGCCTTCAGAGACTTGAACGCAGGCGTCTTGTCATGCGTATCAAGCAGTTAGGGTCGGTTATGACAATCCATTCGAGCTCTGATTCGGGAAGCCTGTAGCAGACTCGTGCTCACGGTGATTGCCGTTTCGCTCGGGATCATTGCACTTCCGACCGGCGGCCCAGCCTGCCGGTTCACGCCCAGGCCGACTATTCCTATCTATACGTCGAACCGCAAACCGCCATGTTGCGAAAACCCGACGGCAGCCAGCAGGTGGAAGGGAAAATCGTGATCGACATGAGAAATGGAGACGTCTGGGGCTTCGCGACCCTGTCCGGCCTCGGTCTGCCTTATCAGGCAGCCTCCTGTCTCGGAACCGATCTATCTCGGCCAATTTGATTTCTCGAAGATAACGCCGGCCGAGCGTGAAAAGGCCTTCCCCAACTACAGGTTAGAAGCGATAGGCGATCCAGGCGGCGAGGCATCGAATGTTGCGTTGCCCTCGAGCGTATCGCGCAGCACCCACAGCAGCGGGGTCCGCGGGTCATCGTTGGTTTCGACAGGCCGACCGTTCACGGTCATTCGAATCGCCATGTCCTGCCTCCAATCGGTCGAAACATCAGATTGCCAGCCTGGAGTCGATTCGTAAACTACTAATCCGGCCAGGTTAGTCTC
>JAGWQP010000144.1 GCA_028876805.1 Acidobacteriota bacterium
ACGATTTGATGCTCTGCTACCGGGGGCTGGGACAGACCGAGAAGGCTGCTCACGAGGAGGCCTTGTTCCGGCGCTTCAAGGCCGATGAGGCCTCCCAGCAGTTAACGGCCCGCCCCAGGCAGTTGAGCCCCGAGGATAACAATGAGAGACAGCCGATCCACGATCACGCTCCTGAGCCTAGCCAGTCTAGTGGGCTGCCGAGCGGCGCCGCCGCGCTCCACGGACGTGGCGGTCCGGTTTACGGACGTAACCCACAAGGCGAACATTCACTTTCATCACAACTCCGGCCGTGAAGGAAAGAAATGGCTGCCTGAGACTCTGGGACCGGGCTGCGCCTTCTTCGACGCCGACGGAGACGGCTGGCTCGATATTCTGATCGTGAACGGAAAAGATTGGACCGATCACGGCCGCCACACTACCGCCGCGTTGTATCGAAACCGCCACGACGGAACGTTTGAAGACATCACCAAGGGCAGCGGTTTGGACTTCGAAGCCTATAGCCTCGGTGTAGCCATCGGCGACTACGACAACGACGGGCGCGACGACGTATATATCACGGCGCTAGACGGCGACCGGCTGTTCCACAACGAAGGTGGCGGCCACTTTCGCGACGTGACCACCGAAGCTGGCATTCATAACGCCAGCTTCGGTACTAGTGCCGCCTGGCTCGATTACGACCTCGACGGCAAACTGGATCTGTTTGTCGCCAACTACGTACGATGGTCTCCGCAGGCCGATCTGTGGTGTTCCTTGGACGGGTCGACCAAGTCTTACTGCACGCCAGAGTCTTACCAGGGCACGTCTGCCAAACTGTACAGGAATCTGGGAGGCGGCAAGTTTGCGGACGTGACGCAGGACGCCGGTCTGAGCGACCCCAATAGCAAGTCGCTGGGCGTGGTTGCGTTCGATTACGACGGGGACGGGTGGACGGATCTGTTCGTGTCCAACGATACTCAACCCAACAAGCTGTACCACAACCTGAAAAACGGCCGGTTTCAAGAGTTGGGGCTCGCCGCGGGAGTCGCTTTTGGCGAAGACGGCGTGGCGCGCGCCGCTATGGGCGTGGATGCAGCCGACTATGACCGCTCGGGCCGGCCCCATCTGATCGTCGGTAATTTCTCTAATCAGATGTTGAGCCTGTATCACAATGAGGGAAACGGTTTGTTTGTCGACGAGGCGCCACGGTCCGCCGTTGGTCGCGCCAGCCTGTTAAAACTGACCTTCGGCCTATTTTTCTTCGACTACGACCTGGATGGGTACCCGGACATCCTGACGGCCAACGGCCACCTCGATGAGGAGATCGAACGCGTGCAGCCCAAGGTTCGCTACCGGCAGACGCCGCTTCTGCTGAGGAATCGTGGTGGCGGTATGTTCCAGGAGGTTGACGCATTCCCGGCGCCAATGGTGGCTCGCGGATTGGCTTATGGGGACTACGACCTCGACGGCGACCTGGATGTTCTCATCGCCACCAACAACGGCCCCGCTTATCTCTATCGCAATGACGGCGGAAACACCAATCATTGGCTCAGTGTCAAGTTGGAAGGCACGCGTTCCAACCGCAACGGCATCGGCGCCGTCGTGCGGGTGACCAGTGCGGGAGGCACCCAGTGGCAGACAGTGCATAGCGGCTCCAGCTATTGTTCCGCCAGCGACCTCACCCTGACCTTTGGATTGGGGCAAGATGATAAGGCGACGCAAATCGAAATCGATTGGCCCGGCGGCACGCCACAAACGCTAAAGGACGTGGCAGCCGGGCAGCATCTGGCGGTCAGGCAACCATGACCGGTCGAAACATGATCAGTCTTCGCCTTCTTCAGATCCCCGTAAGACGTTATACCGGCTCTTTTCAGGCAGCGCTCGAATGGAAAGGCTGATTCAGTCTTCCGCAACGCAACAGGCCACGCTCATTCGTCGGCGTGAGCTTTCCTCGGAGGAGCTCGTCCAGGCCCACCTGCAACAGGTTTCTAGGGTTAACCCCAAAATCAACGCTGCCGTGGACGTGCTTTCGGATCGGGCCCTGGAGCAGGCTCGCCGGGCCGATGACGTGTTGGCGCGAGGCCGAGCGGATGGTCCCCTGCACGGCGTCCCGTTCAGCATCAAAGATTCGATCGAGCAGGAGGGTACCGCCTGTACCGCAGGCACGTGGGGCCGACGTGGAGCCGCGCCATCCCGCCAGGACGCCGCCGTCGTGACGCGCCTGCGCGCCGCCGGGGCCATACCCATTGCGAGGACCAATCTCCCCGATCTGCTGTTTGCCTTCGAGAGCGACAATCTCCTTTTTGGGCAAACCAAGAATCCCTACGATCGAACCCGCACGTCGGGAGGGAGCAGCGGCGGTGAAGCGGCCTTGATCGCTGCTTGCGGCTCGCCCTGTGGCCTCGGTAGCGACGCTGCCGGCAGCGTGCGCGTACCGGCAGCCTTCTGCGGGATCGCCAGCATCAAACCGACCTCCGGCCGTTTGCCGCGAACCGGTCATTTTCCGCCTGCCGGCGGCTGGATTGAAATGCTCTGGCAGATTGGGCCGATGGCTCGTTATGTCGAAGATTTATGTACGATGATGCCGCTGCTGATAGGCAGTGACGGTCGGGATCCGTCCGTCATCAACATGCCGCTCGGCGAAGCCGGGCAAGTCGCTCTGCGGGATCTGAGAGTCGCCTTTTACACGGAAAACGGTTATGTCGCGACGACCGCGCCGGTGGCCGAAGTGGTGCGCGCCGCGGCGAAGGCCGTCTCATCGGAAGTAGCCTCGGTCGAAGAGGCTAGGCCGACCTGTCTGTCGGAGGCCTATGACCTGGAGATGAAACTCCTCGGTGCCGACGGCGGCGACTCCCTGCGGGAATACCTCAGGCATCTCGGTAGCGACCGATTGCACCCGTTGTTAATCGGCTGGCTCGATAAGCTCGAACCTTATCGCGTGAACCTTAGCGGATTCGCTGGCTACTGGGCCGAACTCGACCGCTATCGGGCCGAGATGTTCGCATTTGTACAGCACTACGACGTGATTCTCTGCCCGGTCTACACGCAGCCAGCTCTGCCTCATGGTGCCTCAATTCTTGAAGAAAACTTTCGGGGGTTCAGCCATACCATGGCGTATAATGTCGCGGGATGGCCCGCCGCAGTGGTGCGGTGCGGTGAATCGCCAGACGGACTGCCGATCGCGGTTCAGGTGGTTGCTCGTCCCTATCGCGAGGACGTGGTGCTAGCGGTTTGCTTACGGCTGGAGCAGGTGTTCGGCGGCTGGACGGCTTCATCTGCGCTGTTTGAGTAGCCGATGTTCCACCACTGAGAGCGCGGTAGCCGCCACCAACCAGCGATTCCACGCGCGGCATGCCCGAGGATGAGTTGCGCGATCCACTGGCTGAATCGCATCACGGGCTCAATCGGCCAAGCGCTATCTACACCGACGCAAATTTGCCGAGCTTCAACCCGTCTCCGCTCGAACGACCGCCCATGACCGGCTGCTTCTAAAAGGAAGCGCGGTGTATCAACCTTGAATATTATTTTCATCAGCGGAGTTCTCGCGGCAGGACTGGAACAATTGGTTCGTGGCCGGCCGGCGAACAATGAGTTCTGCGCCCGTTTTCTGCGAGCTTATGCGCTCGACCAGCAGGAGCCGCTCACCCGGCATTCGGCATGCCTGGCGCGCCGCTCGGCGTCGACGCCTTCCGCACACTTTCAGATGACTGGGTTCATAAACACCGATCTCTACGACCGTTCCGCTCTTGTGCAGATGACTGGTAACCACTACGGCCTAGATCCCGCTGGCCGCTAGCGTCAAACGTTCTCTTTAATTAAGTTCGGCCGGTATTTCGGGTGCGCTGAGCTTAGTTTCGAGCCTGCTGATCCCTACTCCTCGGCTCGATCATGACCGATGCAACACTCAGGTATAGGGCAGCGCATAAGGAGCTAGAGGGATGCCAGTTGGAAGACCTTCGCAACAAGCTCCTTGGCGATCGCTTCCGCAAGGTGAGGTGATTTCTGACGGGACTCCTGTGATCCGACATACTCCAGGCCCGAAACTGGCCCATTCTTCGGCGGAGATGTAGATGGAGCGAGTGTCCAGCAGATGCGGCCGCGCGATAAGATGGACCGAAGGACTTCACTTCTGACGATTATTCATGAACCCTCTGGAGGTCCAGACGTGCTTCCGAACGAACGCATCCCCTACTCCGCCATCACCGGGCGTCCACACCTAACTTTGCCACGGGGCGCGCGCCTTGCCGTTTGGATTATCGTCAACGTCGAAGAGTGGAACCCACGCGAACCGATGCCGCGCACCGTTTTGCCGCCGCCTGCTGGGGGCTCCCCCAGTCCCGACATCCCCAATTGGGCATGGCACGAATACGGGAATCGTGTCGGCTTCTGGCGTTTCCTCGAGTTGCTCGATCGTCTAAAGATCAAGGCTGTTCTGGCAATCAACGGCTCGGCGATCGCCGCCTATGAACCGATCGCGCGCGCTGCCCTAGATCGGGGTTGGGAATTCATGGGCCATGGCTTCTCGCAGAAGAACATGCAAAGAGTTCAGGACGAGCGAGAAGATATCGTGAAGACGACCAAAGCCGTCAGCGGCTTCACCGGGCGCCGCCCCCGCGGCTGGCTGGGCCCGGGTCTTACCGAATCATGGGAGACGCCCGATATCCTGGTCGAAGAGGGCTATGAATATATCTGCGATTGGGTGCTTGACGATCAACCTGTTCGCCTTTCGACGCGCAGCGGGTCGATTGTAAGCGTCCCGTATACGCAGGAGTGTAATGATGTCGCGATGATCGCTGTTCAGCATCATCGTGCACAGGAATACCGTGACCGCGCCATTGATCAGTTCGAGCAACTCTACCAGGATGCAAAGGAATCGGCGCGGGTCATGGCACTGGTTTTTCACCCGTACCTGATGGGAGTGCCGCATCGGTTCCGCTATTTTCGAGAAGCCCTCGAGCACATCTGTCGGCGCCCGGATGTCCTTTTCTGGACCGGCGAAGAAATCCACGATTGGTATGTGACGAAGAGTGCCGACCGAGCGACAGAACAGAGAACTGTTCAGAATCAGGGCTGAGACCGAACCTCGCTCGAACGCGGCGCAAACAAGCTGCTCATCGGGCGGATAACGCGATGCATGAAGCTAGACATTTGGAGGGGATGGCGCAGCCCGAGGCAGCAACGGAGGGTTCTCATAAGGCGGGTCCGCGCCGCTTCGCCCTGCCGCTGTTCGCGATCTTGCTGGTCTCTTATGCCATCAACGCCATGGATCGTCAACTCTTCCCTCTTCTCGCTTCCGACGTGCGCAGGGAATACGGCTTCTCGTTGTCGACCTCGGGCTTGCTGGCGACTGTCTTTACGCTCGGTATGGCACTGGCAGGTCTTCCGACCGGCTACGTGCTTGCGCGTTTCACACGCAAGGCGACGATCGAGATCGGCATCGCAATTTTCTCGGTCGGGACGGCCTTGACGGCCGCTGCCCATGGCTTTGCGGATATGCTCTTCTATCGCACCGCTACCGGCATCGGCGAAGCCATGCAGCTGACCGCGCTGCTCGCCGCCGTAAGCGGCTATTTTCCACGATCCCGCGGAGCAGCAGCTGGCACCATCAACTTCACCTACGGCCTTGGCGCGATCATCGGACCCTTCGCTGCAGCCATGTTGCTCGGTGCCTGGAAGACCTGGCGGGCGCCCATGATCGTCTTTGGAGCTCTCGGTTTTGTCGCGTTGGTTGTGATCTCGCTCGCCGTCCGGCCTTGGCTGACGGAGTCGACTAACGGACGCGGAAGTCGAGCCGTAGAAACCGGTGCGTTCACGCTGCGGAACCGGAACAGCGTGATTCTTACCCTCATGAGCTTAATCGGAGGAATGATTATATACGGCTATCTAGGCATGTATCCGACATACCTCCGCGAGCATCTGGCCTACTCACCCGGGGTTGCCGGCAGGGTCTTGAGCGCCTACGGAATCGGTGCTCTCGCCTCGATCGGTGGTGGGTGGCTGGGGGATCGGTTTTCGCCGCGTGTCGTGATGAGCAATACGTTCCTGGCTGCCGCCGTGCTTGGCTACCTCCTATTCAATGGGATTCCGGGAATTGGGGCGCAAGCCACACTTTCGTTTGCCTGGGGACTAGTCGTCAGCGGTATCCTTTATGTCAATCTCGCGGGTTACCATGTCAAGGTAGTGAGGAGCGGTCTGGCCGGTACGGCCTCCGGCGTTTTCGTCACGAGCCTTTACGGATCTGCGGCCATTTCGGGTTATTCGATTGGATGGCTCGCGAACCACTCCGGTTGGATGATGGCGGGGGTGATCCAGATCTCACTGCTCTCGGCCATCGGCGCACTCTTGGCGATCTTTCTACAGTCCGACTCCACTGCAACCTCTAAAGAGCCGCCGTCGAATGCGACGTTCGAGAAGTAGCCAGGCGATCCCGCAACGGATACGGCCGCATCCGATCGAACCGAACCGCGTCGCGTAGTTGCTGGGCGGTCCATTCCATCGTCGGATCTGTTTTGACATGGAAACGGACCACGCGGTGTCCATCGGAGCCGACACCAGGGAAATAGAGAGCACCTGAAGCGGATCGACTCGAGAAAAAGCGACCGAAACCAGGTTCTTGACGTGAGCCTTCAGGAAATCCAGGTCAGCGTGGGCGGCTTGCGGAGCGGGACCGGGTACTTGGTGCCACAGGGGTTTCACCGATTCGATGCCCAGGATTAGAAGCTCGCCATGTTGGGGGCACCCCAAAGTAGATTCTCAGGGATGATTTGCCGGCTCGAATTCCGAACCTCACTGGAAACGGGAGGTCGGCCTGGTCGGCTGCGCCCGACCTTCGATGTCCAGAGTCGTGGAACCCCCTTGCCATGCCAGCTGATGACCGTCTCTGGAGTTTGGACGATCGTCACCGAGCGTCATTCGCTCCAGACTTCGGAAAGAAGCGCCCACAACAGGGCGTCGAATGAGGCCAGTTCGGGCGTTTTTTACGGAGCGCCGCCGAAATCAATCCTGTGCCGCAGCGCGATGTTTTCTTGTCGCGGCTGGGGACTGGGATCCCGATCGCGACGGGCGAGCCATAACGGCAATGAGCATCGAAGGGGCATCGGGTGGAGACGGCAACTTCGACCATCTCAAACAGTCAGAATTTCCGGTATGCACAGGCGCAAGAGTGACGCTCGCGCTCACGGTGTCCTATCCGGGAAGCGAACGATGAATCCGTCTCGGTTCGGCATCCGCACTTTGGGCAGCGTCAGGGCATTGATCGTTTCGCTCTCACCAATGAGCTTGTTGAGCGAGAGAATGTAAGCGGTCAGTGCATACACTTCCTCGTTGGTGAGCGACCGCGGTTGCCGCCATGGCATGGCACGGCGAATGTAATCGAAAAGAGTCGTCGCATAGGGCCAGAAGCTGGCGATGGTCTTCTCCGACTCCATATTCTTGATCGGTTCGCCGCCAACCAGCCGAGTGCTGGTGCCGCCTTTGCCATCCTGGCCGTGGCAAACCGAGCATTTTGCACTGTAGACGCGAGCTCCCTCGGCCGGTGTGCCGCTGCCGGGCGGAAGGCCAGTGCCGTCCGGCAGAATGTTGATATCCCATGGCGCAATCTCGGCGGGGCTGATAGGCTTTCCAAGATTCGGCGATTGAGCCGACGCAACCATCGCGCTCAGAGCAAGCGCGAACGTGACAGCGAACCCGCAAAGGCTACGCGTATACATGCTTCACCTCCCCGCTGCGCTCGACCGACCAACTGGTAATGGCGTTGTAGTGCTGGCTAGGGAAGGCGTTGACGGGCGGAACACGCGTGGTTTCACCGCGCGCCGCCACCAGTTGGGCTCGGGTCGGTTGCTCGTTGCCGGCCTCGTCCCACGCCCGGCTTTGCAATACCGCGGGGCTGCCGTCCCATCTCCACGGCACGCGGAAGCGAGTGAACGCCATCGAAAGCACGGGCTGCTCGAGCGCCGCCTGCGCCCAGCTCTTTCCGCCATCGGCGGACACCATGACTTTTGCGATACGGCCGCTGCCGGAGTAGGCGATGCCGGAAATCTCATAGAATCCCGGTCCCTGCATCGCAAGCCCAGGCGAAGGATGGGTGATGAAGGATTTGACTTCCTGTATGAAATAAAAGCGGTATGCCTTTCCGCCGGGTAGGATCGGCGCGTAGGTCCGGGCTTCGTAGAAGGTCATCCCGGGCTTTTCAGTGAGCTGGATCCGCCGAACCCATTTGATGTTCATGTTGCCTTCCCAGCCGGGCAGGAGCAACCGCATCGGGTAGCCGTTTCCGGGCATAACGCGCTCCCCATTCTGGTAGAGAGCAATCATGGCGTCATCCATGGCTTTGGTGAGTGGCACGCTGCGGCTGAGGTGTGGGGGATCGGCGCCTTCGGCGATGATCCAGCGTGCCTTCGCGTCAACACCGGCTTCGTCGAGCAAAGTGGAAAGCGGCACGCCGGTCCATTCGGCCGAGGAGACGAGGCCGTGCAACGCCTGCACACTGGCTTGAATCGGCTCGGATGAAAACAAGGGCGCGCTGTTGCCGCCGCACTCGACGAACGCCATTCGCGACACCATTGGATAACGCGCTAGCACACCCAGCGTGAAGACCAACGGCTGCTTGACGAGGCCGTGGATCAAAAGGCGGTGCTTATCGGGATCGATGTCGGGATCGCCTGCATGGGAGATCACGAAGTGCAGGCTGTTCGGCGTGAATGTGCCGTTGAGCAAATGGTGCGGCGTGCGCGCGTGCTGCGTGCGCGGTTCGCCCTTGGGATTGCTGAGGGTGCGCACAACATTATTTTCGAATCGGGACCGTGTGCCGTAGTCTGGCACAGTAACGCCGGGAGCCAGGCTCCACGCATCGTCGGTAAGCTGCTGGCCTGCCGCGGATGGAACCAGCGTGTAACCGGTCATTAGCGCGGCGCCGCCACGCAAGAACAGACGCCGGTGAAGCAGGCCGTTAGCGGCCACCGCTTCCAGATTTTTCAATTTCCGTTTTGCCCGGTCACTTGGCGTAGTAGGCATGATCATCCTCCTCGCTTCACCGCGAATGGGTTCAGCCGAAAAAGTTTGTCTTGGAGTGCTCCGGCACGGATCAGTATACACCCCTCACCTACCAACCGAGTGCTGGATGTCGTTTTCGGAAAGGTCCGGTTTCCCGTCTGGCGCCCGCGGTGTCGGCGCAGCAAGTTCGGCTTGCCGTCGGCCGTGCGTGGGATGTTGGGTTTCGATATTCTCCCATTGTGCAAAAGGTAGGCGGTGGAGCACGGACGCGATTAATGAGTGCGGGTAAAGTCATCCCGAAATGAAGCCAATTGGTTTCCTTCATTTCCTCACCTCCTTGCGAAGCTTGTCCTGTTGGCGCCGCATATCAGCAACTCCCTAGCCCGAGCAACCCACAAGTCGAAGGCTTGACTTCGATTATTTGGCATGGGCATTCTTGTCTATTAGGTAAGCGCAGGACGCGGCGCCTCCCTTTGTCAGACGACACTCGGCTACGTTCCATTCTTCGCATGGAGGTGATATGGCAAAAGCGGTTTCGATGGTAGTCGTGGTCACGGCCATCGCCAGCCTCCCGCTGTTCGCCCAAGTCGATTTGTCCGGGGAATGGGGTGTCCGGTTCTACGAAGATGCGCCCGACCGCGGACCTGGCCCGGAGGTGGGCGATTACCTTGGGCTTCCCATCAACGCCGCCGCCCGGATGCGAGGCCACACCTGGGAGGCGGCCCAGTGGACGCTGCCTGAGTGGCAGTGCCGTCCTCACGGGGCCGACTACATGTGGCGCAGCCTCTCAGAGTTGAGAATCACCAAGGAATTTGACGCTGTCAGCCGCCAGCTCAAAGCGTACCACTTTGAGTGGCTACGTTCGGTTGATAATCCGGTTTACATGGACGGTCGCCCACACCCTCCCGAATACGCCGCTCACACATGGGGTGGCTTCGCCACGGGAAAGTGGGACGGGGATATGCTTACCGTCACCATCACTCATTTGAAAGAGAGCTACATACGTCGCAATGGCGTGCCCCGTAGCGACTTGGCGACAGTCACGGAGCACTTAGTGCGGCACGGAGATTGGCTGACCGTCGCAACCATTACGTACGACCCAGTCTACCTAACCGAGCCTCTCATTTATACTACCGATTTCCAACTAGATCCCCACCAGGGCCTGGCCTCGTATCCCTGCGACGCCGCAAACGAGGTGGAGCGTCCCAAAGGGGTCGTGCCGCATAAATTACCAGGGACAAACGAGGATAAAGGAATTTTCGATTCACTACGGCATCCCGGAAAATGTGGCCGCGGGTGGAGCAGACGAGATGTATCCGGAGTACCGGAAGAAATTGAAGGATGTCACCGAGAAGTATCCGGGACCGGCGAGGTAAGAGGAATCCGTGAGAAGTTTAGCCATAGCCGCTTTGTTGACGACAGCCCCGGGCTTGGCCCAGCAGAGCCCAAGCGCCGCCGATGCGGAAGTACACGCCCTGAAGGTCCGCGGCGATGTGTACATGCTGGTCGGGGCGGGCGGCAATATCACGGTGTCGGTGACGAACGGAGGCGTGCTCCTGGTGGACACAGGCCTCGCGCAGAATAGCGAAAAGGTCCTGGCAGCGATCAAGACGATTACCGACCAGCCGGTTCGCTACATTATCAATACCCACGCTCACCTGGACCATACGGGCGGCAACGAAAAGATCGCCTTGTCTGGAAGCACGCTCGCGGGCGGCAATTTCGCCGCCACGATCCAGGATGCGGCCTCCGGAGCTGAGATTTTCGCGCATGAAAACGTCCTCCTCAGGATGGGCAAACCACCTGCCACGGGCCGGGCGGCGATCCCTTTCCGCGCGTTGCCGACCGACACTTATCACAGCCCCGAAATGCGGCTGAGCGCTTTATATCATGGTGAACCGATCCGGATCATTCACCAGCCAGCGGCCCACACGGATGGCGATAGTATCGTGGTGTTCACTCGCACGGACGTGATCAGTACAGGCGATCTGTTTACCACCACCAGTTATCCGTTTGTCGATCTCGAGAGGGGCGGCAACGTTCAAGGGATTATAGACGGCTTGAACCGCCTTCTCGACCTGGCCCTTCCCTACTTCAGATCCGAAGGAGGCACCATGATCATCCCCGGCCACGGCCGGCTGTGCGACATGGCTGACGTCGCCTACTACCGCGACATGGTGACTATCATTCGTGACCGAGTAGAGGACCAGATTAAGAGGGGAAAGACACTGGAGCAAGTGAAAGATGCCAAGCTGACTCTAGACTATGACCCCAGGTATGGGAACCCCGATCGGTTTGTCGAGGGAGTATATCGGAGCTTGAGTGGGGGCAGGTTGTCAACCGATCGATGAAATACAAACTTCAGCTCGTTCTGGCGGGTGTGATTTGGCTCACAGCCTCTGATCGCACCAGTGCCCAGGCCGGGCGCGTTGACCAGGGTGGTGGGGCCCCGACGGCACAAGCGGCCGCGCCGATCGATCTCACCGGCTACTGGGTGTCTATCGTTACCGAAGACTGGCGCTTCCGGATGCTGACCCCGGGCAAGGGTGACTACGCCAGTGTGCCCCTCAACGCCGAGGCTATTAAGGTGGCTGACGCCTGGGATCCGGCCAAGGACGAGGCGGCCGGAAACCAATGCAAGTCTTACGGCGCAGCCGCCATCATGCGCGTTCCTGGGCGCGTCCATATTAGCTGGGAGAACGAGAACACTCTGAAGATCGAGACCGACGCCGGTATGCAGACCCGTCTGTTCCATTTCGGCAGACCGCAGCCGCCTTCCGCACAGCCGGTCTGGCAAGGGTTTTCGGTCGCCCAGTGGGAATACGCGGGAGGGGCTCGTGGACCACGGCCGGGCGAGGGGTCCCGCGGCGGCGACTTGAAAGTCGTCACCACTCACATGCGTCCAGGATACCTACGCAAAAACGGTGTCCCTTACAGCGGGAATGCCATCCTGACCGAGTACTTCCATCGGACCCTGGAACCGAATGGCGATTCATGGTTGATTGTGACGACCCTCGTTGAGGATCAGCAATACTTGAACCAGCCCTTTCAGACCAGCACACACTTCAAAAAGCAGGCGGACAGGTCGGGGTGGGATCCGACACCCTGCACATCCCGGTGAGCAAACACTTCCAAGGGATCGATCGGTATACGATCGGGTTGGAATCAGGAAGATTCCGGCCAGGTACACTCCTCCAGGTGGATGAAGCCTCTAAAGTCGGCAG
>JAGWQP010000145.1 GCA_028876805.1 Acidobacteriota bacterium
CGTGTTGCCGGGCATTGGTCGGCTGGTGCGCGTGGATCGCAAGGCCCGGACGGGCCGCAATCCCGCAACCGGCGAAACCATCAAGATCCCGGCCAAGAAGGTGGTAAAGTTCCGCGTGGCAAAGGCGGCCAAGGACGCGATCGTTCCCCCCAAGAAGAAGTAACGAGCGGCTCTAAATCAAAACCCCGCGGCCCTGATTCGGGATCGCGGGGTTTTTTTCGTTCAAAAGCCGATGAATTCAGCCTAACCTGCGGGCTGCTTCAGGAAGCCGCTTACTTCTTCGCTTCGACCTTTTCTTCGTCCTTCTTCGTGTCTCCCTTTTCGTCATCGCCTTTCAACGCGTTCTTGAAATTCCGGATTCCTTCGCCTAATCCTTTTGCTACTTCCGGAATCTTCTTGCCGCCAAACAGCAGGACCGCGACTCCCAGGATGACGAGAAGCTCGGGAAAGCCAATGGACCTCATACGGCCTCCTTTATACAGTAATTGTAGGTATTTCGCGGCGTTTGAGTCAACCTGCCTGCGATTTTGGCGCGCCCGTCGCCGGCTTGGCGCGGATTTTCAGCACAATCGGCGTCCCCCGGAAGCCGAACCGCCGGCGGATCTGGTTCATCAACTGGCGCTCGTGGGAAAAGTGCAGCGGCCCGCCGCGGCCGGTAAACAGCACAAACGTCGGCGGACGCACGGAGGCCTGAGTGATATAAAAGAGCTTTCGCTGTTCAAAGCGCAACTGCTCGACAAAGCGATTCAACTCTCCGGTCGGAATGCGCCGCCGCGCGGATTCATCCACTTCGCGAAGGAGCCGGAACAGCGACCCTACCCCGGCGCCAGTTTTGGCCGAGAGGAACACCACGGGAGCGTAATCCAGGAATTTGAACTGGTCTCGGATCTCGCGCTCGAACTCGTGCTTCTCGCGGCCCTTCGCCTGGTCCCACTTGTTCACGCAGATGACTACCGCGCGCCCGCCTTGATGGGCATAGCCGGCAATGGTGGCATCCAATGCCACCACCCCTTCGGTCGAATCCAACACCACTAACGCCACATGCGCCATCCGGATGTGACGCCGCGCCATCACCACGCTCAGCTTTTCCGCCATCAGCCGGGTCTTGCCCTTGCGCCGGATGCCCGCCGTATCGACGAAGAGGTACTCGACGCCGTCGCGCACGACCCGTTCGTCCACCGCGTCGCGAGTGGTCCCGGCCACCGGTGAGACGATGGCACGCTCCTGGCCGGCGAGCGCGTTGAGCAGTGTCGATTTGCCTACATTGGGCCGCCCGATGATCGCCACTTTGATCGGTGGGGCCTTGGCAGGCGTTTCTTCAGCATGGCGAAAGCCGCTGGTCACCCGGTCGAGCAAAGCATCCACTCCCAAACCGTGCTCTGCTGAAACCGGATAAATATCGGCGATCCCCAGTGTGTAGAAGTCATGCGCCAGCGCTTCCCGCGCGGCGGTGTCGATCTTGTTGACCGCGAGCGTCAGGGGCTTACCCAGGCGTTGGAGCATCTGCGCCAGATCGCGGTCCGCCCCGGTAATCTCCGCCCGCCCATCCACCAACAGGATGATGTGCGAGGCGTCGTCGAGCGCCACCCGCGCCTGGCGCAAGATCTGGCCGGGAATATACTCCTGGTCGTGAACGACGATCCCGCCAGTGTCGATGATTTCGAAACGGCGAGCGCCGTGCTCGGCCAGCCCGTGAATGCGATCGCGCGTGATGCCGGGTTCGTCACCGACGATGGCGCGCCGTTGCCTCGTAACTCGATTAAAGAGGGTGGACTTCCCTACGTTGGGCCGGCCCACGATCACTACCGTGGGAAGTCTCGCCGGCATCTAACCCTCATCATAACGCGCCCCCCGAGGCTACACTGCCCAGTTGCGAGTATTACCCGATTTTTCTCGTCTCCCTAGCCCTAGCCGCGCCGCGCTGGACGTCGGCGCCGTTCGAGTCGAGTCTCGATCTCGTGGCTGCGCCCCCCGGCGCGATCTCGTCGCGCCGCCCATGCGCGCGATAAAGTGTACCGGGCGATGACGGCCCTGCCGGTTCACATAGCGATTCGGTCCGGGCCGGTCTTGCGGTTCATCGGGGAAATGCGAACGGCTGTCACAGGGAAGCTCGCCGGACACCGACACTCCCTATGGACAAACCGGGATCAGGGACGATCCCGTAGACAGGGCTATGACGCGCCCCTGCCAGGTTGTGCCGCGAAGATCTAGACGAGGACATCTCGACCGGGAACCTCAAGAAATCTCCACCCGATCGCACACTCGTAGCGCGAGCGATCCCGAACCACGTAAGATTAAGGACGAAGTCTCCCGCGCTAAAAAGCAATCCGATGCCCACCCAGGCTCGAACCGCCTCCGCACGCCAGTTCTTTTCGCGTCACGGCGCGCTCTCGCGGTGGCATCCCAACTATGAGTACCGCGCCGGACAGGTGGAAATGGCCGAGGCGGTCGAA
>JAGWQP010000146.1 GCA_028876805.1 Acidobacteriota bacterium
TCCCAAAACCTCTGGTGGCGCTTGCGCTACCACCAGAGGGCTAGTTGCCGATGCTTTCTTCGGACCCGTCGTCGCGTCGGCCTTGGGCATCCGCGTGGGCGCGACCCCTCGCGGACGAACTCACCCTAATACCATCCTCTCCGCTCTACGCCGAAAAGAGGACATTTCTACTTGCAGAGAAGAGGACATTTTTACTTGGCATTGACAGCGGTTGTGCGAGCATGAAATGGATGCACCAAGTCGTTTGGAGGAGCGCAGCGATCGGTGTACTACTCGCCGCCCTGCCGATTTGCGCGCACCACTCGACGGCTCTGTATGACCTGGTACACGGCACCATCATCGGCGGAGTAGTGACGGAGTTCGCTTGGGAAAACCCGCACACGTACATCTGGATCGATGTGAGCGGCGAAAATAATGAGCTCGAGCACTGGAGCGTGGAGTTGGAAAGCGCGAGCGTCCTTCGCCGGCTTGGCTGGGCGAAGGACGCGGTAAAACCAGGCGACCGGATCTCAGTGACCGGCGCTCGCGCCAAGGACAACAGCTTCCGCCTTCGCGCGCTCTGGGTCCAATTGCCGGACGCCCGCAGAATGCCCGGCCAGCCTCTCCCGGAGAATTGACTCTAGCGTTGCCGTCAACGACGGTTAGGATCCGCGGCAATCGATAGCGACCCCGCTTGCCGGGTCGGCGGTGCGGGGGCCGATCCTTCGCCATCTCAACCGGAGGCACGGGTGCCGCGGTCTTGGTACCCCACGTCGCGACTACTCTGAACAGCAGGGCTGCCAGTGCCAAGGTTAAGGCGCGCATCCCTCGCGGCCTACAGCAGCCCCGGATGGACGTTGTTGGCAACGCGAGTGCTAACGATCCGACGTGCTTCAGGCGGGTCGCCCCAATCTTCTGATCCCAGAGAGCTTCTTCCGCCGACGGCGAGAATGTGCCGTGCCGATGGCTCACACCCGTGTGCCGATCCGCCTCACTGCCGGCCGGAACGTTCGTCTAAGTGGTGCTATAATTGGGGGTCTAAATCTGCATCGGGAGCGTCTTGTTTCACGCATGAAGTGTATCTCGCTATTGTTAATGGGGGCGGTGGCGGTCTCGGCCGCCGATTTCACTACGGGTCAGGCTGCCCGGCTGGTCATCGGGCAGGAGACTTTTACCAGCCAAGACACCAATTCGAGCGCCACGATCCTCGGCGCGGACGGCGGCGTGGCGTATGCGGCCAACACGCTCTTCGTCGCCGATTCCAACCGCGTCGGCGCCACTCCCAGCAACCATCGTGTCCTTCTTTTCACGAATCTTTCCTCGACTCTGCCGGCGCCCGACGCGGTGCTGGTGAACAATAGCAAGTGCCCCGCTTGCGTCGGTCAAGCGTCCGTGGTCCTGGGACAGCCGGACTTTACCACCACCACGGAAAACATTGCGGCCACGCAAAGTGGCTTGCGACTGCCGACCGCCGTGGCATCCGACGGCGCGCACCTGGCGGTAGCCGATACCAACCACAACCGCGTGTTGATTTGGAACAGCATTCCCACGGCCAACGATCAGCCGGCCGATGTCGTCGTGGGGCAGCCGAACTTTCAGAGCGCTAGCGTGCCGGGCAACACTCCAAATGCCATGTCGATGCGCGGTCCGTCGGGCGTCTGGATTCAAAATGGCAAATTATTTGTTGCGGATACGCAAAACAACCGGGTCCTCATCTATAACCAGATCCCCACCACCAACGGTGCGGCGGCCGACATGGTCTTGGGAGCGCCGAATTTCACGACCGTCATTCAGCCGGACTTGACCCAGCAGAGCACCAGCGCCACCGCCTCGAACATGCTGAATCCGGTCTCGGTGACTTCCGACGGCGTCCGGCTGTACGTCACCGACCTTGGTTACAATCGCGTTCTGATCTGGAACAGCATTCCGACCTCGAACGACGCGGCTGCCGATCTGGTCGTGGGGCAGCCCGATATGAACAGCTCGATTGCCAACAACGCGTTCTCCGGAAAACCGGCTACCAGCTCAACCGACACCACCAACAAGGAGACACCCGTATTGTGCAGTGTCTCGAGCGGTACGGACCCGGCCGGGAATCCCACCTATCCGACAATTTGCAGCGCCACGCTGAATTTTCCCCGATTCGCCCTATCCGATGGGCAGCGGCTCTTCCTCGCCGATGGCGGCAATGACCGGGTGCTGGTCTTCAAGCAGGTTCCGAACATGAACGGCCAATCCGCCGACTTCGTCCTCGGCCAGATCGGCGGCAATGTGGACCAAGCCTCCGATGCCTCTGACTCATTGCGAACGCCGATGTCGCTCGCCTGGGACGGTACGAATCTCTACGTCAGTGACACCTTCAACCGGCGCATCAATGTGTACTCGGTGGGCGTCAACGCGATCCCGTACCAGGGCGTCCGCAACGCGGCCAGCCTTAACATTTATGCTCTTGGCAACGTGGCGTTGAGTGGCACCATCACGGCCAATGATTCGGCGACCA
>JAGWQP010000147.1 GCA_028876805.1 Acidobacteriota bacterium
CGCCGTGGATCCTTAAGGTCGATCCCGGATCCGGGAAAGTCGTGGGCCAGATCGAGGCGCCCGGTCCCCACTCGATCGATGTCACCCCGGCCGGGGAATTGTTCGCCAGCGGTTGTTGTGGTGGTTCGAATCCCAGCGGCTTCTTCTGGTTTCGCCGCAGCCGCTAACCGTGCGAGAATAGCCCGCAAGGAGGAGAGACACGGTGTCACGTTCCTTCCGGACTCATTTCGTCCTCTGGGCAGGCTGTCTAGCCCTTCTCGCCGCACCAGTCGTGCGAGCCCAAAGAGGGCCCGCTAACACACCCACACCCACGCCCAGTCCAGCCAACCCCGAACGGCCGGCCACGCCCATTCCACCGGAGAAGAGTTCGGCCACGCAGCATGAGCTATCGCTTGGAGGCCAGAACCTCCGCTACATGGCAACGGCCGGCACGCTACTCATCGACGATAACGAAGATCAGCCCAACGCCAGCGTCTTCTATGTGGCCTACACGCTGGACGGCGTCGCGGAGCTTCGAACCCGGCCGGTCACGTTCTTGTACAACGGAGGCCCGGGTTCGGCCAGTATGTGGCTGCATATGGGCTCAGTCGGGCCGGTTCGCGTGGTCACGTCCAGCCCGGAAGCCACCGGCTCGGGTCCCTACAAAGTTGTTCCGAACCAGTACAGCTTGCTGGATAAGTCGGATCTGGTGTTTGTGGACGCCGTGGGCACCGGCTTTTCGCGGCCCGTCGGGAAAGGCACCATCCGGGACTTCGCTGGCACCGACCAGGATGTGCGCGCCTTCGCGAAATTCATCTACCGGTACGTAAGCGTCAACCATCGTTGGAATTCTCCGAAGTTCCTGTTTGGCGAGTCCTACGGGACAACCCGCTCCGCGGCTCTGGCCGACGCGCTTCAGAACGACGGCATGTCCCTCAACGGAGTGATTCTGATGTCGTCGATCCTGAACTATTTTGTGAACGCTCCCGGATCGGACGCTCAGTTCATCGGTACCTTGCCCTCCTTCGCTGCGATTGCGTGGCATTACGAAAAAGTCTCGCATCGCGGCAAGGACCAACAGACCTTCCTCAACGAAGTCCGCGCTTTCGCCCGCGGTCCCTACGCCGAAGCATTGGCTCAAGGCCAAACCCTGCCCGAGGCGCAAGTCGATGCGGTTGCCCTAAAACTCGCCGGCTACACCGGCCTGAGCGTGAAATATCTCAAGGACGCCAACCTCCGCGTCAGTCCGGCCCGCTTCCGCAAAGAATTGCTTCGCGACCAGCGCGCCATCCTAGGCCGCTACGATGCGCGCTTCGAGGGGACCGATGTGGATGCTGCCGGCGAAACACCAGGGTATGATCCGTCGGATTCCGGCATCACTGGCGCCTTCGTGGCAGCGTTGCACGATTATCTGGACAACGAATTGAAGTACCCGTCGAATGAGACGTATTTGCTCAGCGGACCCGGTATCAATCAAGCCTGGGATCATGGGCACCGCCTCGGTTCAGCGCAGCCCACCGGGGGGCCGGGACAAGGACAGCCAATGCGCGACGCCTATGTCGCCGGCGATCTGGCCGACGCCATGCGGAAAAACCCTCGCCTCCGCGTCTTCTCCGCGAACGGACTGTTTGACTTGGCCACGCCGTTTTTCATTACCGAGTACGATCTGGCGCACATCGAATTAGAGCCGAAATTACGAGGCAACATCGAATTCGGCTATTACCCGTCAGGCCACATGATCTACCTCAACGTGGACGCGTTGAAGCAGTTCAAAAGCGATATCGCCGGCTTCTACGCGCGGGCAGCGGCGAACCCAGATGCCAAGGCAAGCGGATTCTGAGCCACGGCGCCACGCGCCACACGATTCGGCGCATTTGTTAGGCTGAATACCGAGGTTCCCGATGAAGAGCATTTGGTTTTTCGTGTGCCTTGCCGCGCTGCCTGGCGCATTTGCGGCGAGTACGTCCACTCATCTGTTGCACAACCCGGCCCTCAATCGCACCCAGATTGTGTTTTCTTACGCGGGTGACTTGTGGACGGTTGCTCGCCAAGGCGGGACCGCCGTCCGGCTGACAACCGGGACCGGCATTGAAACGAACCCGGTTTTTTCGCCGGACGGAGAGACTCTGGCGTTCACCGGCGAGTACGACGGCAACATCGACGTCTTTACGGAGCCGGCCACTGGCGGCGTGCCTAAGCGCATCACCCACCATCCCGGCGCCGATTACGCGATCGGCTGGACGCCCGACGGCCAGCGCATCTTGTTCCGCTCCAACCGCCGTAGTTTTTCGCGCTTCACCCAACTCTTCACGGTATCCAAAGACGGTGGCCCGCCCGAAGCGCTGTCGGTGCCGATGGCCTTTACCGGCGCCTACTCGCCCGACGGCCGCCGCCTGGTGTACGCGCCGCTCGATGGCGGGCAATTCGGACGCACACCGGAGCGATGGGTGGCTTGGAAACGCTATCGGGGCGGCGACGCGAGTTATCTGTGGATCGTGAACCTCGCGGATCTGACGATGGAAAAGATTCCGCGCACGGATTCGAACGACATCAATCCGATGTGGATCGGCGACAAAATCTATTTTCTCTCTGACCGCAACGGACCGATGACCTTGTTCCGTTATGACCCCGCCACCAAAACCGTCATCGAGCTGATCAACAATACCGGCGCCGATATCCGGTCGGCGAGCGCCGGGCCTGGCGCGATCGTGTACGAGCAGTTCGGCCAGATTCTGGTCTACGACCTGGGGAACGGCAAGAGCCGCACGGTGCCGATCGAAATCGCCGCCGATCTGAGCGAAGTGCGGCCTCGGGTCGAAAATGTCGAGAAGGAAGTGCGAGCCGGACGGATCTCTCCTACCGGCGCACGCGCCGTCTTCGAAGCACACGGCGAGATTCTCACAGCGCCGGCCGACAAGGGTGATATCCGCAACCTGACGCGGACGCCAGGCGTCATGGAACGTACGCCTGCGTGGTCGGCTGACGGCCAGTGGGTCGCGTACTTCTCCGATGAGTCTGGCGAGTATGCCCTGCACGTGAAGCCGCAAACGGGCGAAGGCGCAGCGAAGAAGTTCCCCCTGGCCGGAAAGTCGGCGTTTTATTTCGCCCCGCGCTGGTCGCCCGACAGCAAGCAGATCGCATTCAGCGACAACCAACTGAATCTCTGGCGCGTGGAAGTTGCTTCTGGCGAGCTCACCAAGATCGATACGGATGCGTTTTACCCGTTCGAAGGACTCGACCGCGACGTGGCTTGGTCACCCGATTCGAAATGGATCGCCTACGCGAAGTTCCTCCCCAACCGTCTGCACGTGATCAGTCTCTACTCGCTCGAAAGCGGCGAGAACACCCAGGTCACCGATGGGCTGAGCGACGCCCGTTATCCCGCCTTCGACCGGGACGGGACCTATCTGTACTTCACAGCCAGCACCAACTACGGGCCGACGATGCATCCGCTGGACATGACCAGCGACGAGCACCAGGTAACGCGGAGCGTCTACGCCCTGGTGCTCCCTTCCGACGCCGCCTCACCGGTTCCACCGGAGAGCGATGAAGAAAAGCCGGCCACTCCTACCCCCGAAGCCAAGAAAGAAGAGAGGGTGCCGAAGCTGTTGCGCGTCGATTTTACCGGAATTTCCCAGCGCATTGTGGCGTTGCCTGTTCCGGCTCGAAACTACGTGAATCTTGCGGCTGGCCGCGCTGGTGTCATTTACCTGGTCGAAGAAGCCTCTGAATCTGCTCGCAATCCGAACCAGGGCACCAATACGCTCTCAAAGTTCGATCTCAAGACGCGCAGGGTGGAGCGGTTGGCCGAGGGCGTGGAGTCTTTCGACCTGTCCGCCAACGGCGAAAAGATGCTGCTCAGCCTGAAGCGGGGCGACAAAGACCGGCCGCGAGAGGCGAACGCGGAGCCGCCGGAGTGGGTCATCGCTCCGGCCGACACGCCGCTTAAAATCGGCCAGGGGCTTCTGCACCTCGCCGCGATGGAGGTGAACGTGGATCCTCCCGCGGAATGGAAGCAGATGTACCGCGACGTATGGCGCATCGAGCGCAGCTACTTTTATGATCCCCACCTCCACGGCCTCGACGCAGCCGCGGCCGAGCAGCGGTACGAGCCTTACGTGGCAACGCTCGCGTCGCGGGACGATCTCAACTACATCTTTCAGGAAATGCTGGCGCCGATCACCTCCAGCCACTTGCGCGGCGGCGGCGGCTCCGTGCCTCGCGGTAAGCGCGTGCCCGGCGGGCTTCTGGGCGCTGACTACGAAATCGCCGACGGGCGTTATCGCATCAAGCGTATCTATACCGGCGAGAGCTGGAATCCGCAGCTGCGCCCGCCGCTGAGCGGACCCGGCATCGACGTCAAGCAAGGTGAATACCTGATCGAGGTCAACGGCCACAATCTGTCCGGCGCGGAGGATATCGACGCCTGGCTCGAAGGCACGGCCGGAAAGCGCATCCCGGTGCGAGTCGGCCGGGATCCGGCGGGCGCCGACGCGCGCGAGGTTCTGGTCGAGCCGGTATCCAATGAACAGGCGCTGCGCAACCTGGCCTGGATCGAGGACAACCGGCGCAAGGTGGACCTGCTGAGCGGCGGCAGACTCGCCTATGTGTATATGCCGGATACCGGCGAAGCCGGATTGACCAGTTTCAACCGCTATTTCTTCGCCCAAGTCGACAAGCAGGGACTGATCCTCGACGAGCGATTCAATGGTGGCGGCCAGGTCGCCGACTACGTCATCGACGTGTTGAACCGGCCTCTGCTGTCGTGGAACCTTTTTCGCTACGGCGAGGTGCAGCGCACTCCGGCCGGCTCGATCCAAGGGCCGAAAGTCATGATTATCAATGAACCGGCCGGCTCCGGAGGAGACATGATGCCGTGGATGTTCCGCTACACCAAGGCTGGTACCCTCGTGGGCAAGCGCACATGGGGCGGCCTGATCGGCGTCCTTGGTTTCCCGACTCTCATGGACGGTGGAACCGTCACCGCGCCCAACGTCCGCATCTTCAGCCCATCGGGCGACTGGATCGCAGAAAACACGGGCGTCTCACCGGACGTTGAGGTGGAACTGGACCCGAAGTCGGTAGCCAGCGGCCACGATCCCCAACTGGAACGCGCCGTGAGCATCGCGCTCGACGAGCTTAAGAAGAACCCGCCTCCCCAGGCCCATCAGCCGCCCTATCCGGATTATCAGCACGGGTCGACGATAACCGGTGCGGGCGCTAGCAAAACGATTCGTTAGTCGGGACCATGGTGCACAGATCATTTTTGGCGGGATGGCTCGCTTGGCTGGCCGCAGCATCGGCAGCAGCGCAAGTCCAGAATTTCAAGCCAGTGACCAACGAGATGCTTCAGACCCCCAGCCCCCACGACTGGTTGATGTTCAGCCGCACCTACGACGCGCAGCGCTTCAGCCCACTCGATCAGATCAATCGGCGGAACGTCGGCGGGCTTCGGATGGCGTGGGTACGCGGCATGGGACCGGGCCAGACTGAGACCATTCCTATCGTGCACGAAGGCGTGATGTACGTGGTGGAGCCGGGTGCCGTCGTCGCCGCTCTCGACGCCACCACCGGCGACCTCGTCTGGGAGTACAAAAGAAGAGTGCCCGCGAATGTGGCAAGCGTCGCCCGTACCAAGAATCTTGCCATCTATCAGGACCTGGTTTTCTATACCGCTCCGGATGCCGTCGTAGGCCTCGACGCGCGCACCGGCGAGCGGCGATGGGAGGCCACGACCGAGGGCCGCGGCAATACTTCCGGGCCGATCGTGGTCGAGGGCAAGGTCCTCTCCGGCGGTGCCTGCGCCGGCAAACGTGAGAATTGCTTTCTGGTGGCGCACGACGCGCTCACCGGCAAAGAGATTTGGCGCTTTTATACCACGCCGGCACCTGGGGAACCAGGTGACGAAACCTGGGGTGGTGCTGCCCTGGACAAGCGGATGGCCTCCACGTGGGGACTGCCGGGCACCTACGACGCCGCGCGTAAGCTGGTCTATTGGGGGATCGCCAATCCCATGCCGGATCAGCGGATCGCCCGGCACGATGGCAACCCCGATGCCGTTGGGCGCCGCGCACCGGCCGATCTATACAGCAATTCCACGGTCGCGCTCGACCCGGCAACCGGCAAGCTCGCTTGGTATTACCAGCATCTGCCGGCTGATGATTGGGATTCCGATTACACTCACGAGCGTACCCTGCTACGCACCCGCATCAGCCCCGATCCGAAGTTCGTGAAGTGGATTAACCCCGATGTCCGGCGCGGCGAGGAGCGCGATGTCGCCGTGACGGTGGGAGAGGCCGGTGGCCTGTTCGTACTCGACCGTGCGACCGGCCAGTTCCTGTGGGCGACGCCCTTCCCCTATGATGCTCCGGAATTCGTGATTTCCGATATTGACGTCAGAACCGGGAAGACTTCGATCAATTGGAATCTAGTGTTCAAGCAGCCCGGTGAGCACCATGTCATCTGTTATTGGAATACGCGCAGTTATTGGCCGACGGCATATTCAACCGCAACCAATTCGCTGTATGTTCCGTACATCGATAACTGCCGCGACCTTGCCATCGCCGGAGCGGCCGGGCGTGACCGCTGGAGCGTGGTTCCCCGCCCCGGTTCGGATCCGCATGCGCTCACGGGGCTCGCGAAGATCAATCTCACGACGGGTGAGGTCTTACGATTTGACGTCGGCCGGGCACCGGGGATGGGTGCTGTGCTGGCGACGGCGGGAGGCCTCATCTTTCACGGCGATATGAGCCGCCGATTCCGCGCCTTCGATGCCGCGACCGGCAACCAGCTTTGGGAAGCGATTCTCGGCGGCAACGTCTCGGTAAGCACCATCACCTATGCTGTCGACGGCAAGCAATACGTCGCGGTGATGACCGGCGACAATCTGAAGGTTCCGGAACTGGCTCAAGAAGTGCCCGAACTGCGAACGCCGGCGGGTCACAACGCCATCTACGTTTTCACTCTGCCGTAGCCTGGCTGCCCGTGTACGCCTGCGAGCCGACCTC
>JAGWQP010000148.1 GCA_028876805.1 Acidobacteriota bacterium
ATCGCGGGTATCACCGTTAGGCATCCTACCTCATTCCCTCGAACTGCACGCCTCCACCTCCCGTGGAGGCGTTTTTTTTGCTCTCGAGCTCGCTCGCGTGTTACGATGTTTGCCAGTCAGGTTTGTCTCATGAAGGTCACTTTTTCAGTCCCGTCGTTTCGGTAACGGCGCTGCGTACGGCCGTCTAACCCACGCCGGCCTCCGCTAGTTGCCGAATCGTCTCGTACCTGCCGGATGACATCCGGTTGACCCCAATCAAGCTTACGAAAGGGACTTATGCAAGAAGTGGCGCAACCTGTTTCTCGGGGCCTCGCGCGGTTTTTCAAAGAGGCACTGGCCGGAACACAGCAGGATTTCACCCAAGGCAGCTTGACCCGCGCGATCGCTCTGCTGGCGGTTCCGACAGTGCTCGAAATGATCATGGAGTCCACGTTTGGCATCGTGGACGCGTTCTGGGTGGCCCGGTTGGGCGCCGATGCGATTGCCGCGGTCGGCCTGACCGAGTCACTGGTGATTTTGATTTTCAGCATCGCCCTCGGGCTCAGCATGGCGGCCACCGCCACGGTGGCGCGGCGAATCGGCGAGAAGGACGCGGAAGGCGCCGCAATTGCTGCTGTCCAAGCGATTGGTTGTGGTCTGGCAACCTCTCTGGTCACCGGGGTCGCCGGCGCGCTACTGGCGCCGCGGTTGCTTACCTGGATGCATGGCACCCCGGGCGTGGTCCAGACCGGCTCGGGCTACACCTCTATCATCCTGGGTGGGAACGCCTGCATCATGCTGCTGTTTCTGATCAACGGCGTCTTTCGCGGAGCGGGCGATGCGGCCATAGCCATGCGCGCCTTATGGCTGGCAAACCTGATCAACCTGGCGCTCGATCCCTGTCTCATCTACGGTTTCGCCGGTTTCCCGAAACTCGGTGTAACCGGTGCGGCGGTCGCCACCACGATTGGCCGTAGTATCGGCGTACTTTATCAGCTGGGGGTGCTGTTCGCCGGGCGTGGCCGCGTCAGAGTGGCACGACGGCATCTCGATGTCCAACCGGACGTGCTCCTCCGTCTGCTTCGCGTCGGAGCCGTCGCCATGATTCAGTACTTCATCGCTACCGCCAGTTGGGTGAGCCTGGTGCGTATCAATGCCTTGTTCGGCAGCGCTTCGGTGGCCGGTTACACCATCGCCATCCGAATCATCCTATTCGCCATCTTGCCGTCGTGGGGCATCAGCAGTGCGGCTGCGACCCTGGTCGGGCAGAACTTGGGAGCCGAGCGCCCCGACCGATCCGAACGAGCCGTGTGGCTGGCAGGCACCTACAACATGATCTTCCTGAGCGCCGTGGGGCTCGCCCTATTCTCCTCGGCGCGATGGCTCGTCGGCTGGTTTGCCGTGGATACGGCGGTAATTTCGATCGCCGTCGCGTGCTTGAAATACGTGAGCCTCGGCTACCCGTTTTATGCCTGGGGCATGATCATGGAGCAGGCGTTCAATGGCGCCGGCGACACCGCGACTCCCACATGGATCAACCTTTGTTGCTATTGGATATTCCAAATTCCGCTGGCGTGGTGCCTGGCGGAGCCGGCCGGGTTCGGATCTCGAGGCGTGTACCTGGCCATCTGCACAGCCGAATCTGTGCTCGCCGTGGTATCCGTTGTGGTATTCCGCCGGGGTCGCTGGAAGCGCGTCAAAATCTGACTCGCGATTCGCGCCGGGTCTCCAGCTATGATGGAAGGCATATGAGATTGTTCGCGTGCGTTGTGGCGGCGGCCACGCTCGCTGCGCAAACCTTCTCCGGATCGAAGGCGCTGGACGATGCTGTGAACCTGGCCATCCAGCAGGGCCAGCTCCCCGGCGCCGTACTGATCGTCGGACACAACGGCCAGATCGTTCATCGCAAGGCCTATGGCAGGCGCGCGCTGGTACCGGTGGCGGAGCCGATGACCACCGATACGTTGTTCGACATCGCCTCGCTCACCAAAGTGGTGGCCACCACGCCGGCGCTGATGAAGCTCTTTGAGCAGGGTAAGTTCCGGCTCAACGACAAAATCACCGATTACATCCCGGAATTCCAGGGCGGTCACAGCGACGTTACGATTCGCAACCTCTTTACGCACTTCTCCGGTCTCGCACCGGATGTGCCGCTCGACAGGCCGTGGACCGGCTATGACACCGGTGTGCGCCTGGCCGCCACCACGCGGCCGCAGGGTCCACCCGGAGGGCGCTTCGTTTACAGCGACATCAACTTCATTCTGCTCGGCGAGTTGGTCCACAGGCTGAGCGGCCAGACGCTCGCTGACTACGCCCGCGAGAAGATCTTCCTCCCCCTCGGCATGAAGGAGACGATGTTTCAGCCGCCGGCTTCGCTCGTACCACGGATCGCGCCCACCGAGCGGCTGAATGGCGGCGCACCGCTGCGCGGGGTGGTCCACGACCCTACGGCCCGCAACATGGGCGGCGTCGCCGGCCATGCCGGCGTCTTCGCCACCGGCGACGATCTGGCGCGCTTCGCCCAGATGATGCTCAACGGCGGCAACCTCGGCGGTGTCAGCCTCTTCAGCCCGCTCACCGTCGAAAAATTCACCGAGCCTCAGAGCCCCCCCGATCAACCGATCCTACGCGGGCTCGGTTGGGATATCGATTCGCCGTACTCGGGGAATCGCGGCGAATTATTTCCCATCGGCTCTTACGGCCACACCGGCTTCACGGGCACGTCGATGTGGATCGACGCCTCGACCGACACCTATGTGATCCTGCTGGCCAATAGTGTCCATCCGACGGCCCGTCCGGCGCTCACGCCCTTGCGCTCCAAAGTGGCCACAATCGCGGCCGCGGCGCTCGGAATCATGGCTCGGAACGTGACCCTCACCGGTTACAACGAGACGTTTACCGGCGCCGGGGTGCACCGGGAGGTGGCTCGCAACGGCGCGACTCGCACCGGTCTGGACGTGCTGGAGGCACAGAAGTTCCAGCCGCTTCAGGGTAAGCGCATCGGCTTGATTACCAATCAAACCGGCATCGACCGGGCCGGGCGCCGCAACGTGGACCTCATGCTGCGGGCGGGCGTCAAGGTGATGGCGCTGCTCTCTCCCGAACATGGAATCTCCGGCCAGGAGGATCGTTCCGAGATTGGCGACAGCCAAGACCGTACTACTGGAATCAAAGTGTACAGCCTCTACGGCAAAACCGAGCGTCCCACGCCGGAGATGCTGCATGATCTCGACGCCCTGGTCTTCGATATCCAGGATGTCGGCGCCCGCTTCTATACCTACGCCACCACGATGGCCTATGCTCTGGAGGAAGCGGCGCGTACCCACATTCCGATCTACGTGCTCGACCGGCCTAACCCGATTACCGGAACACGCGTCGAAGGCCCCCTGCTCGACGCCGCCAACCGGTCCTTCATCGGCTATTTCGCCGGCCTGCCGGTCCGCCACGGTATGACGATTGGCGAACTGGCAAACTTGTTCAATGCTGAAAATAAGATCGGTGCCGCGCTCACCGTGATCCGAATGGAAGACTGGCGCCGTGGCGATTGGTTCGATGAGACGGGTTTACCCTGGACGAATCCCTCGCCGAACATGCGCAGTTTGAACGGGGCCACGCTGTATCCAGGCCTGGGTCTTCTTGAATACTCGAAAGGTTATTCGGTTGGCCGAGGGACCGACGCACCTTTTGAGCAGATCGGGGCGGCGTTCATTGGGGGCAGGGAACTCGCAGCTTATTTGAACCAGCGCGAAATCCCGGGTGTGCGCGTGTATCCGACCCGCGTCGGCGCCCTCGAGGGCGTGCGCTTTGTGATCACCAATCGCGAACTATTCGACTCGACGCGCCTCGGCCTGGAAATCGCCGGGGCGCTCCAAGCGCTGTATCCCGGCCAGGTGGACTTCGGCCTCAACCGCAGGTTGATCGGCAACGACGAGGTTGTCCGGCGGCTCAAAGCCGGCGAGGACCCGCGCTCGATTTGGCAGACTCTCGAGGACGGCGTGGCTGACTTCGTCCGGAAGCGCGAGCCGTATCTGTTATATCGCTAACGGCGGCGAGGGCGTCATTCATCTCGAAGGATTTCAAGCGGCTTGCGCTGGAGAATCGGATAGCTCGCCAGCCATCCCGCCGCGACTGCGATCAGAGCCGCCAGGGCGACTGCGAGGGAGTCAGAGATCACGTCGAACCGGAATTCGACTTGCATCAGGAATTTCAGCACCAGCGCCGCGAAACCCGAGGCCAGCAGGCTACCCATCACGCCCGCGACTGTGCCGAGCACCAGAAACTCCACCGAGAAGATGCCCGCGATGCGGCGGCGCGTGGCGCCTAGCGTCTTCAGGATTACCACCTCGCGCATGCGGCGGAAACGCGTCCCGGCCACGCTCGATGCCACCATGACGGCACCGGCCAGGATTGTGAAGGCCGAAATGAAGTGGATCACTAGCGAAATCTGGTCCACTACTTCCTCCACAATCTGCATGACGTCGGCGACGTTGATTACCGTCACCGTGGGGAAGCGCTGGTACATGACGCGCTGGAGCGCAGGCACCGCGTTCGGTCGCACCCGAGCGCTGCCGAAGTACACCGCGGGAAGTCCCTCCAGTTGGCCGGGGTTGAAGATGAACTCGAAGCGCGCGGCCATGCGAAGCGAGTCGGTTCGTTCGACGCATGCCACGCGCGTACGGAGGGGGTGACTCCAGATGTTCCAATCGATCGTCGAACCCGGCATCAGGTTCAGAATGTGCGCCGTTTCATCGGTCACGCAGACCTGGGGTTCGCGGTCGCCGGGTCGCCACCAGGCTCCGCTGAGAATGTTCATTTCGACGGGCGGCGTTCCGAGTTCGGTTACTGATCGCGTGCGCAAAAAGCGCCGTCCCCAGTCGCGCAAAGGCAACCGATCGATGGGAACGCCGTTGACCGCTGCCACGCGCGCCGCTACGGTGCTGGTCACCTCTGGTGGGTTCTCGACTCCGGGTTGTCGCCGCATCAAGTCGGTTACCACCTCTCGTTGTGAGCTTGGGATGTCCATCAAAAACACGTTCGGCATCCCGGGCGGCGCGCTGCCGCGAATCTGTCGCACCAGGGCTTTCTCAACCAGGAAGACCGTGAGTGTAAACATCACGCCCACGCCTAGCGCGACCACCGCGGCCTGAGCCTGGTTCCCGGGCCGGTAGAGGTTCGCGATGCCATGGCGAAGTGCTCCGGGCAATCCAGGCGTCGCGGACCGCACAAACCAGCGGACCAATCGCAGCAGCAGCCAGGCGCACACCGCCAATGCAGCAACCCCACCCGCCAGCGCCAGCGTAAAATACAGGCCCGTGCGCATCGCGAGGTGGAGTCCGCCCTCGGTTAGCGTCGCGGCGACCGCGCCGGTGCCGATCAGAATTGCGCCGCCCCCCACTAGCGCCGGCCGCGCCTCGCGTGAAAACCAGCGGCGCCGCCGGGCAGCCCGTTCCGACTCCATGTCGCGGCGAAAGATATGGGCCGGTCGGACGGCGCGAATTCCCACGAGCGGCGGCAGAGTGAACAGCAGCGTGATCAGACAGGCAATGAGGATACCTTCCAATGCCGGCCACAGATCCATCCCGGGCGTCGCCTCGATGGTGAAGTAACGGGCCAGCAGCCTGGGAAACACGCTAGAGACCGCGGTCCCCAGGGCCACGCCCACCAGACCTCCGGCGAGTCCGAGCAGCAGGGTCTGTACCGTGTAGATGCGGACGATCTGCTGCGAGCGCCCACCGATGCACTTCATGACCGCGATCGAATCGAGCCGCTGTTGCAGGTGTCCGTGCATGGCGCTGGCCACGCCCAGCGCCCCGATCACCAGCGCGATTAGCCCGATCAGGCTCAAAAATGTGGTGGCGCGGTCCAGACCGCGAGTGATGATTGGATGAGTTTCGGTGTAGTCGGCAAGGTTAGCCTCCGGAAATGCGCGTTTCAGGATGCGGCGGACCTCGCCCACGCCCGGGGTCCCGGTAGCCGGCAGCCGGAACAGATAACGCTCGGAAGCCCGGCTTCCGACACCGATGAGCCCGGTGCGATCCAGCCCCTCCCGTGTGATCATCACCCGCGGCCCCACGTTTAGCGTGCCGGTCATGCGGTCCGGCTCGGAGATCACGACACCGGCAATCCGGAAATCTTGCCCGCCGATGCGCAGCGGATCACCCTTCTTCACGTTCAGGCGGAGCAGCAAGTCGTCGGAGACCACTACTGACTGCGCGTCGAGCGCTTTCTGGAAAGGACCGGGCGGATCGAGTCGCACCGTGCCGTAGTAGGGATAGGCGCGCGGATCGACGGCCTTGACGGATATCAGCAGCGGATCCGGCGCTTGTTCGGAAGATGCCATGGTGAGGGTTTCGGTAATCCAGGTGCGGGCCACGCCGCGTTTGGACAAACCGTCAAGCACCGATTCTTGTTCCGCTGTCGGCAGAGTGAACACACGGGCGGACAGATCCCCGGCCATCAGCGTGCGCGCGTCGCGCAGCAGGATCCGGCGGAAGGAGCGGCTAAACCCGCGGACGCCGTCGAGCGAGCCGACGCCCACCGCCACCGCGACAATCACAAACCAAAACTTGGCGCGCGAGGCGCCCATCTCCCGCCAGGCAATGCGGAACGCGGCCCGCCATGACAACGACGCGGTCACCACCGGACTCCCTCATTGCTCGCGATCAGGCCATCCCGCAGCACGATCGACCGATCGGCGCACCGGGCGATGGACTGCTCGTGCGTCACCAGCACCATCGTGGCCCCCTGCTCGCGGTTCAACGCCAGCAGCAGCTCCAACACCACTTCCCCGGTAGTCGAATCCAGGTTGCCGGTCGGCTCGTCTGCCAGCAAAATGGGAGGTTGGAGGGCGAACGCGCGCGCCAGCGCCACGCGCTGCTGCTCGCCGCCGGAGAGCTGGACGGGATAATGATCGCGCCGGGCGCCGAGGCCAACCCGCTCCAGCAGTTGCCGGGCACGAGCGCGGCCACCGTGGCCGTTACCAGCCAGCTCTAGAGGCAGCAGCACGTTCTCTTCAGCGGTCAGGGTAGGTACCAGATGATACGACTGAAAGACGAACCCGATCTTCCGGCCGCGCAGCAGGGCCATCTGGTCTTCGTTCAAAAAGGTGATGTCTTCGCCGTCAAGCAGGATCCGGCCGCTCGTGGGCGTGTCAAGCCCGGCAAGCAGGCCCAGCAGGGTGCTTTTGCCGCTGCCGGAAGGCCCCATGACCGCCACAAACTGTCCGCGGGGGATCTTGAGGTCAATTCCCTTGAGGATGTTCACGCGGTGCGTGCCTGTGTCGATGGACTTGGTTAGATTGTAAACTTCGATCAAACTCTAATTATGGCATCATGATGAAACGACTCTGGTGGATTTCCGTACTGTTCGTACTGGCTGGGTGCAAGCCAGCCGGACCGCGCTCCGAGCCCCAGACGACTTCGGCCTCACATGCGTCGGATGTGGCGGCCCCGACCGGTCCCGCGCGCCCGGCCGACTCCGTCCCGGCGATCGTCTGTTTCGGAGACAGCCTCACGGCGGGATTCGGCCTGGACCCAGGCCAGAGTTACCCGGACTTGCTGCAACGCGAGCTCGACCGTCGCGGCTACCATTATCGGGTGGTTAACCTCGGAGTGAGCGGCGATACCACACAGGACGGTCTCGAGCGACTGCCCCTGGCGCTTGCCGAGAAGCCTCGAATCGTGGTGCTCGAATTCGGTGCCAATGACGGCCTGCGCGGGCAACCGGTTTCGAATTCTCAAAACAACCTCGCACGGGTGATCGAAGCGCTCCAACAGAACGGCGCACAAGTAGTTCTGGCCGGAATCACGCTGCCGCCCAACTACGGCCCAGATTACATCCGAAAATTCGATGCCGTGTTCACCGCGCTGGCAGCGCGTTACAAAGCGCCCTTGATCCCTTTTCTGCTGGCCGGTGTGGCGGGCCACTCCGACCTCATGCAGTCCGACGGTCTGCACCCCAACGCGCAGGGCACACGCCTGGTGGTGGGCAATGTCTGGCAGCGTCTCGAGCCGCTGCTCCGGCGGGAATAGCCCGTTGAATCGACGGCCAGCCATGGGGTATGGTGCCGCGGTCGCCGCGCTCGTGTTCTTTGGCTGGCTCGCGCGCGAGGTGATGCTCGGCCGCACGCTGTCGTTTGATCTCGCTGTCCGCGACGC
>JAGWQP010000149.1 GCA_028876805.1 Acidobacteriota bacterium
ACCGCACCGACTTTGGACCAAAGTGATTGGAGCAACAGTATGACGGCAAGCTAGACCGTTAGGACACTCGAAATATTTAACAACTGGTTCACCGAGGGTTTCGACGCCGCCGACCTGAAAGACGCTAAAGCCCTATTAGAGTAGTTGAGCGGATAACCGCAGTCGGAGAGCAAAGGACCGTCCAGGGGGTGCGATAATTTGGAACACCAGCAAGATCGACCCGCGACAGGCAAGGAGCGAAAGCATGGGACTAATTGATGAACTCTCGACTATGGACGCCACCGCACAGGCAGATCTCGTTCGCCGACGCGAACTTACCCCCCTCGAGTTGGTCGACGCCGCCATCGCTCGAATCGAGCGGGTCAACCCGACAATCAACGCGGTGATCACGCCGCTTTTCGAAGAAGCTCGGGAGGCCGCAGTTTCGTTCGATTTGCCCAACGGACCGTTTCGCGGCGTACCGTTCCTCCTCAAAGACATCGGCGCCATGCAGAAGGGGCAGCCATACTACGCGGGCAACAAGGCCCTGCGCGACATTGGCTTTCGTTCGCCGGTGGACACGCCGCTGGGGGCGAGTTTTCGCGCGGCCGGCTTCATCACGCTCGGAAAGACCAACACGCCGGAACTTGGCATGCAGAGCACGACCCAACCGCTCGCCTTCGGACCAACCCGAAATCCGTGGGCGCTGGAGCGATCGACTGGCGGTTCGTCGGGCGGCTCCGCTGCAGCGGTGGCAGCTGGGATCGTTCCGATTGCCCATGCAAACGACATCGGTGGTTCGATCCGCCTGCCAGCCGCATGGTGTGGACTGGTCGGGCTAAAGCCCTCGCGTGGCCGTGTCTCCAACCCGCTGGACCTCCGAGGGTTCACCGAACTAGTGGTCAGCCACACGGTCCGCGATACCGCCGCGGTGCTCGATGCGGTACACGGCTCGGAGCCCGGCGATCTCTTTCTGGCTCCGCTGCCAGCCAGAAGCTACATAGCGGAAGTTGGGGCGGATCCCGGCAAACTAAGAATCGGAATACTGACGCGGACTTTGTTTGCTCAGATCCATCCAGAGTGCCTGGCCGGGACCGTGGCAGCCGCCAAGCTGCTGGAATCGCTCGGCCATACGGTTGAGGAATCGTTTCCCGAAGCTCTCTTCGATCCCGCCCCGAAGAACCTATTGCAGGCCCTGAATCGGGCCTCTGGGCACCAGATGATGCTGGGCTTAGCCTCGGTGTTAGGCAGGTCGGTGACACGAGAGGACGTCGAGCCCTATTCGTGGTTCGTGGTGTTCCAGGCGGAAGAGCCGCCAGTGGTGTTCGAAGAATACTTGAAGGCGGAGGGATGGCTGAATCGGTGGGCGCGGCAAATTGCCCGATGGTGGTCAACAGGATTCGACCTGCTGCTTACGCCTACTGTCTGGGAACCACCCGCTACCCTCGTCGAGATGACCCCTCCCCAGGATAGGCCTTGGGAGCTGGGAGGCAGGGTCCAACAGCAAGTCTTCTTCACTTACCCCTTCAATGTCACCGGCCAGCCCGCAATCTCGTTGCCGCTGCACCGGACTCTCGAAGGGCTGCCAATTGGAGTTCAGCTCGTAGCGGCGATAGGCCGTGAGGACCTATTGATCCGAGTTGCGTCGCAGCTCGAGCAGGCGCGACCGTGGATCGATCGTTTACCCGCCGTACATGCATGACCTTTGGCGGAGATTCGCGCGTGTTCAAATCTGTCTGCCGGGCACTCGTCGCGCGCCGGCCGCGCGATGCTCGCCGACATCTACAACTGGTTTACTGAGCGATTCCTCACCCCAGACCTGAAGGACGCCAAGGCGCTGCTCAA
>JAGWQP010000150.1 GCA_028876805.1 Acidobacteriota bacterium
GGGCGGACGCTGATGCAGGTTTACCGGCAGCTGGGGCTGCATCTTGGGCCGGCGGAGAATGCGGTGGAGGCGGGGATCACGGAGGTGTGGAACCTTTTGGTTTCGGGCCGTTTGAAAGTGATGGCGAGCCTGACGAACTGGATTCGGGAGTTTCGCAAATATCACCGCGATGACAAGGGATCGGGGAAGATCGTCAAGCGGGACGACCACCTGATGGACGCGACGCGGTACCTGATCATCAGTGGGCGCCTCCGCATGCGTATCAAACCGCAACCCCGGCCGGTGCCGGAGCCTCCTCGCAGCTATGGGGTCTGGGGGTAAATTTCCAGTCGGCGCGTTCTCTCGATTACCGGCCGATGGAGGCGCTCTTTGCGCGGCGGAGGATCGTTTCGGCCTCGTCCAACAACTGCTTGCTGTATTCACGGAGCGCGCGGTACTTCCCGGACAGCTCGTGGGTTGCATCCTCCACCAACTCCCCGCTGCGCTCGTAAAGATCCTCACACTTGTCCACCAACTCCTTACCCGCGTCGATCAGGTAATCCGCGACTTCTTCTCCTCGGCGGCGTAATCTCCTGCGAGTGTGTGCGCCTGACGCCGGTGCCAACAGCAGTGCTGCCGCCACACCGATCGCGGCTCCGAGGAAGAATATTGCTCGGTCTCCCGTTCTTTTATCGCTCATAGTCTCTCTCCTCAGTCGAAAGAAAGCGTTCTTAATCCGAGCTTAGCGCTTTGCAAACCTCTGCACCGCTGCGTCTATAGTTGCGGAACTTCAGCGCGTCGCGAGCCATAAGTCCGTGGTGCCGACAAACCAGTCAAGAGGATCGGTAAAACGTTACGGCGTGTACCGCGGGTTAACGGATACCGCTTCGCCTGCTGGCTGCGCGCCCGGCACGCCGACGTGACCCGCGTGACCATGCACAGCGCGACCGCCCAATCAAGCGCTCGTTAGGCGGCAACCACATACTCACTCTGGACGAGGCCGCTGGCGTACTGCCGCGTCTCGACGTGCCTGAGGAGGATGTCGTGGGGTACAGCGCCAAAGAGTGGAATCCCGGCACCGATGAGCACTGGAACGCGAGTTATTATGAGGCGTTGAATGAGCCCGGCCTGAAGAAACCGCTGAATGGTGATCCCGCCATCCACGTAGACGTGCTGGATGCCTCGCGCAGCAAGCTGCGACACGATTTCGTCTGGAGCCCCGGACATCCGCTCCACCACGGCCCCGACCGGGGCGGGGGCGAGCAGGCGAGTGCTGAGCACAAAAACGGGCTTTTCACCATAGGGCCACGTGTCAAGGGTTAGGACGGTCTCGAAGGTCTTGCGGCCTATGACCAACCCATCTACGGTGGCCATGAATTCATCGTAACCATGGGGTTCACCACCGCCCGGCGGGAGGAAATCGAAGTCACCATTGGCTCGTGCGATGAAGCCGTCGAGGCTAGTGCCAATAAAGACAGATGCTTTCACGACAGAGTCCTCCTGTTGCCGCTTAAGAATTGGGTCGAACCGCGTAGTCCAGCGGGTGTAGCGCGGTTCCCAGCATAACGCAAGAATTGTTCCACGGATCGTGGGGGCGAACCCTCGATGGTGATGCCCCATGGCAGTTGCTCGTACCACAGGTCTCGTGGGCAAGTCCGCAAGACGAGCTCGGCTAATTCCTGATCCGGCAGAGTAGAAAAGGAGCGCGTCGCCCGCGAGTAGTCGCGAAGTGTAGACCTATGAGCAGGCACAAGGACGAAAATTTGCCCTATACATTGAGGTGACCCGCAGCCCCCAATTGGAGAGGAAACAAAAAAAACCACCGAGGCTGGAAGCCCCGGCGGCGAACCTACGGGCGAATGGGTGGGAATCAGCTCTTGACCGAGTAGCGGCGTTCACCGTCCGCATCGTTGGCGGAGACGACCGTCAGCTTCACCTTCTTTCCTACAGTTCCGCTGAGGTGCCCACGGACGGAACGCGCCAACCAGCCGGTAGCTTTCATGAGCTCTTTCAGTGAAGCGCCGTCCGGCCGCCTCAGCAGGCCCAGGACCCTGGCTGCCTTGCTGCCCTCGCAGGCACCGGCGGTGGGCTTGGCCTGTTTGGCGGCCTTTTGGCTTTTGGGCCGCCGTTCGGCCGACCTGGCCTTTCTTTTCCGACCTTGGCTGGCCGGGCGCGACACGGCGCTTCCGTGGCGCAACGTGGGCGCCTCTGGCGGCTTTCGGCGGCAGCGCCGGGGCGGCGGGTTGAGTCGTGGCTTGTTCTTCTGCGTTCGATGTCATCGTGAATCTCCTGGTTTGGCAAAATGCCGAGTTCAGGATATCGGTCCTTCCGAAGCACGGGAAACGCGAGGTAATTATGCGAAGCCCGAGTAAGCCCAGAACTCCCCACCAAACGCTCAGAATCCTGTTGATTTCCTGCGGATCATCCCCTACCATGTGACCCGATGAAAGCCATCGGTTACGTTCGCGTTTCAACGGACAGGCAGGCTGAACAGGGCGTTTCGCTCGAGGCCCA
>JAGWQP010000151.1 GCA_028876805.1 Acidobacteriota bacterium
AGAGCTTCATCATCTCCTGGTTCAGTCGCTGCGGGTCCTTCTTGTATTTCTTGCGCAGCTCCCCGACCTCCGGCGCGAGCTTCCGCTGCTCGACCATGGTCTTGCGCTGCGTGATCAGCTGGAACTGCTGCAGGGGCGCCAGCAAGAGCCGGATGCAGACCGTCAGCACGACGATCGCGACCCCATAGGCGCCGATCGTCTCGACGATGGAGATGCCCTGCAGGTGCGTGTAGATGAACGACAGTGCGGCTTGCAGGGTGGCGCCGAAGATCGCCCACCACACGTTTTTGATTGGCTCGAAGATGTCCAACGGCGAGCTCAGAAAGATGGCGTCTTACTCCTTCACGGAACCGGGTCGTAGCCGCCACGCGCGAACGGGTGGCAGCGCGAGATGCGGACCATCCCGATCCATCCTCCCCTCAACCACCCGTAGCGCTCGACCGCCTCGTACGTGTAGTGCGAGCAAGAGGGGTAGTACCGGCAGGAGGGAGGAAGGATCCTGGAAAAAGACAGCTGATAACCGCGAATCAAAAGGAGGAGCAGCTTCGTCATGGCTTGGTCTTGGCGAGCCTGAGCGCAGCCTGCGAAGCTTCCGCCCGGAGCTCGGCGAACGAGACCTCGAGCGCCGCCGGGCGAGCGATCAGGACCACGTCATATCGTATTCCCACCTGGCTCAGGGGCGAATCGGGTCCCAGCAGATTTGTACGTGCCACCTCGCGGAGGCGCCGCCGCGCCTTGTTGCGCGAGGCAGCTCCCTTGACCGTCCGGCTCACAGTCACCCCGATCCGCGTGTCGTTCGAGGCGGCGGGGACGGCAAAACCCACCAGTGCCCTGCCGCTGAAAAAGCGCCGGCCGTCCAGTGCCGACTGGAAATCGGACCTACGGCGCAGCCGAAGCCGGCGTTTCAAATCAGTCTGGGCCGGCGAAGGGGTGGCTAAGCCAGCCGCTGGCGGCCCTTGCGGCGGCGGTTGCGGAGCACGCGGACTCCGCCACGAGCGCTCATCCGGCGCAGGAAACCGTGGACGCGCCGGCGATATCTCTTCTTGGGCTGATAGGTTCGTTTGATCGCGCCAGTGTACCGGAGCGGTAGATCTCGATCGGTGATACCGGCGCTATCACTGAATCGAACGCCGCTCGGCCTTGCGGTATCCACAGCCCGGTGTTATAGTCCCGGCCCGGAAGTAGAAAGGGCAGGGCGTCGGGCAAGGGTCTCAGTACGAATCACGTCACTCGGTAACAGCAAATCCCTACAAGCAAGCAACACTTAGTCATACAGCTCCACTTCCATATTTCGGGATCGACCGGATAGCGGATTTCGACGGGTCGGCGCCGCCAGCCTGTGGAAATCCTATCCGCTCTTTTCCACAGGGCACCAAGGAGGCGGAGCTCATGCTCGAAGAGCTTCGGGTGAATCCGCGGTCGCCGGGAGCGCGACTATTGAGTCGCCGTCCGGGCGAACGAGGGGTTTCCGGAAGCGTAAGAGTTGGTCCCAGTTTATCCACAGGTTTTCCGGTGATGGTGGGCGAGCTTGGGACGCGCTTCCACAAGAGCAAGGAGGGGGTGGAGTGAACCAGGACCAGATCTGGTCACAGGTCCAGGAAGAGCTTCGCTTTCAGCTGGCCAAGCGCACCTACGACATGTGGCTCAAGAACACCTCGGTCGTCTCGGCCGATGGCGCCACGTTTCGCATCGGCGTGCCGAGTAAGCTCGCCAAGGACTGGCTGGAAGACCGCTTCTCGGGCCTGATCCAGGAGACGCTGCAGGCGGTCACCGGCGCCGAGGTCGATATCGACTTTGTCATCGCCCCAACCGGACACCGACCAGCCCACGCAACATTCGACGGCGACGAGACGAGCAGCTCTGAGAACGGACACGAGAACGGGGCCGAGCCGACGGGTGTCATCGCCCCGTCAGAGCT
>JAGWQP010000152.1 GCA_028876805.1 Acidobacteriota bacterium
AGTCGCGACTACAAGCCCATGCTCGAGAAATATCATGGCAAGCCGCTCGAGGGCAAAGGCGAAGTGTTCGTCCGCCAGGGGTTTCCCGGCCCGCTCATGAAAAGCCCTTTCCAGTTTAAGCAATTTGGTCAATCCGGGAAATGGGTGTCCGAGCTGTTTCCGCATATCGGTGGCATTGTAGACGATCTGGCATTTATTCACTCGGCGCAAGGCAGATCCGTCGACCACACGTTATCCCATTACGAATGGAATACCGGATCGATCATCGCGGGCTACCCCAGCATGGGTTCATGGGTTACCTACGGGCTGGGCAGCGAGAATCAGAGCCTTCCAGCCTTCGTGGTGATTCACGATCCGCGCGGCGGGCCATTTACCGGCGCCGCGCAGTGGAGCAGCGGTTTTTTGCCCGCCGCTTACCAAGGGACCGTGTTTCGCGCCGCCGGCGACCCAATCCTTGATCTGCATCCGCCATCGGGCTCCTTATCCCAGGCCCAGCAGCGCGCGGAACTGGATCAGTTGGCTCGCATGAACCAGAACTATGTCGAGAAACACCCGGGAATTAGCGAGCTCGCTGCTCGCATCAGTTCGTATGAACTGGCTTTCCGGATGCAGGGGTGCGCACCGGAAGCGATCAACGTCGATGATGAGAGCGAGGAAACCAAGCGCCTCTACGGGCTTGACAACAAGATTAGCGAACCTTTTGGCCGACAATGCTTGATGGCTCGCCGGCTGGTCGAACGGGGCGTGCGCGCCATACAACTCTGGAACGGGGCTGTCGTCAACCAAAACGTCGATACATGGGATGCACATAATAGCGTCGTCGAGAACCATGGGCGCCACGCGCCGGAGGTAGACATCCCGATCGCGGGTTTGATCACGGACCTGAAGCGCCGTGGGTTACTTGACGAAACGCTGGTCGTCTGGCACTCGGAGTTTGGCCGGATGCCGCTTTCACAGAAGGGTGTGGGCCGCGACCACAATCCAGGCGCCTTGACCGTCTTCATGGCAGGCGCCGGAATCAAGGGCGGGCAATCGATCGGTGCGAGCGACGAATTCGGCTACAAGGCCGCCGAGCAGATTGTCTCGGCGCATGATCTGCATGCCACTATTCTTTACCTGCTAGGGATAGACCATAAGCGGCTTACCTACTATTACAACGGCCGGAACATGCGTTTGACCGATGTCGCCGGGGAACTCATTCCCCAGATCGTCGCTTGAACGGTTTCGTTCCCCTTTTTGATAGAACCTCCCGCGTTCGGAGCCGTGCTCTTCGGCGGGACTCCCGGCACTTCCAGGCTCCGAGGGTGGTGATCGCATCCACACCGCCCCCTTCCCCTCCCTGGAAATGCCGGTGTGACTCCCACCTTGAGTCCTCCGTAGACATACAGGATGGTTGGGTTTTGGCTGTCGAGCCCAGGCGGAGCCGGCAGCATCAGAAACATCTGGACCTCAGTCCCGTCCTTCGGGATCCGGAAAACCTGCGGCGTCTCATAAGTGGCGCAGTCGAAGCTGACGGTGCTCTAACCGAAAAGGGTACTGGCCCCCAGTGCGCAAATCGAGCCGGTAACGAGAGGACTGGGCTGTAAAAAGGACAAACGGAAACACTCCACAGGAGAAGGCCCACTGGTCGGCGTCCGAGGCCGAGCAACTGCGTCATTTTGAGGGGCCACTGTTTCGCAGCTTGAAGTGCTGTCCGCCCTGCGAAGCACGCGAAGCTCGGAGTGAAGCCGCGAAAATTCGTGAGGCGGTGTCGCCGGATAGGATCAGATCGCGCCGTTGCGCCAAAGTGGAGCTCCGAACCCATCGAATGCCGCCCGGTCGCGCTCATACTGCAAACCCAGGGACGGCGCAGGGAGCGCTCGCGGCGAGAGGCAGTGAAGAACCGAGTCCGCCAGGCGCTCTAGCAGTGCGCACGGAGAACCGGAATGAGGGTTACCCCAGCAGGCGGAAAGTCTTCCGCCTTGCCTTCCCTAACCAATCCAGCGAGCCGGCCACCATAAGTACCCGCTAGGATCCCTCACAATCGCCGACCGCAAGCCATAAGGAGTATCATCGGGCGGCCTGACGGCCGTCGCCCCTGCCGCGAGCGCCCGCGCATACGCGGCCTCGACATCTTCCACAAACAAAAGGAAACCGTTCGATGGAATGCCCGTTCGGTCGACCGGCTCTCCCATCTCGAGCACCGCGTCGCCAACACGCACCGCCGCGTGCATTACCCGGCCCGATTGTTCGATCACGGCCAGCTCTTCGGCGTCGAAGGCTCGCTTGAGGAAATCGATGTAGTGGCGCGCACCCTCCGGATGCACATACGGGAGCACCGTTCCCAAACCCTCCGCGGCCGGAGCGGAAGCCAACCGAGTCGCGATGTACCAATAATTCCCAAAGGCGTCCTGCACGAACGCCGAGCGTTCCCCATACGGCCGGTCGCTAGGCTCTCCAAAGGCGCCCATCAGCGTGACCGCTCCGGCGTCGAGGGCGCGTCGGTAGGCGGCATCGCAATCCTCAACGTATACGTGAAGCGCCGACGGCAGATTGCCCCTGCGTGCCGCCGTGCCTCCGCCGATCATGATTACGGTATCGCCGATACGGAGCTCCGAGTAGAATCCGTAGGCCTCGCCAGCGGTGTTACGCTTCAGCTCCTCGGCGCCGAACGTGGTCTTCAGAAAGTCGACCAGCTCCGGCGCCTTGCCGTGAATGATGAAGGGCGTGATGGTGCGGAATCCCACGCGAACGGGGCCTGCACTGGACGACGAGGTTGTCATAGCTGTTCTCCTTTGTAATTCCGTTTTCAACCGCTTCTTAAAGTCCTCCGCGGGCAGATCGCGCAGCACACCGGCGATCTCCGCCAACGCCGTCAACTGGCGGCCGACGCCCGCAGCGGGCTCAGTCCTGGCAATCACCGACTCGATGGCTTGATCCAATTGTTCGGCGAGCGCGCGTTCAGGCATGTGCGCCCTCCATTTGAGCCCGCAGGTTTTCGAGCGCCCGAAGCTGAAGCTGCTTTACGGCACCCTCACTGCGTCCCAACTCTTGGGCAATTTCGCGGATGCTTTTCTGCTCCACGAATCGCAGGTGAATCACGCGGAACTGAGACTCCGGGAGCCGCTCGACCAACTGAAATAGCATGGCGCGGCGCTCGATATCGAAGGGACCCGGTGGTTCCGGCTCACCCGCCGGATCCCCCGTCTCCCGCAGCGAATGTTTGAAGTGATCCGCAATCGTACGCGACGCAATTCGTAGCAACCAGGCCGCGAAGGGGACGCCGCGCCATTCAAACTTGCCAATGCCGGCCAGCGCCTGGCGAAACACCTCCGCCGTTAGATCCTCGGCTTGATTACGGTCGCCTACGCGCCGCGTGACATACGCGTACACCCGGTAGAAATTCTCTTCGTAGAGTTCCCCAAAGCGTGAAGGGTCGCGTTGCGCGGCTTCTATGCGCAGCCGGTCGTCGGTGCTCTGCGTCATCACCCTCCGTGGACTATTCTCATTAAGATAATCTCCTGAAAGGGCCGAAAAGTTACGCTGCCGGACGTTCGGCCGTCCCACCAGCGCGTTTCTCGATAGCGCGGCGACCTCGGGGCCCGGCCGCTATGTGCCAAAACGCTTTTCCAGACGGGCCGGCATGCCATACGTAGGGGTATGGCGTCTCGTCTCGATCACGGTGAAGTCCCACCCGGTCGGGAGGGATCCCTCGGTTTGGCGATCGCGTTCTAGAGGCGGATAATGCCATCGCTCTCAATGACAAAGGACCGGGCCGGTCTTGAGCCGCCCCGGCGAAAGGGTTGAAGCGCGTAATTGCCTCACCCGGATAAGGGCACGCTCTTGCGGCAGGACGCCCAGTGGCAGACCGGCTAAGGCAAGTCCTATTGGAGGCTTTCTCGAACAGTGGTCGGCCACTGAGACGGATAGATCGAGCAAACGTCATGATTGGAATTTTCGCGCGCGAAGGATCGGTGGTGGAATGGCGCGCATGGAATTGGACCGAGATCCAAGCACCGACGACATCGCCTGGGAGTCCGTGGCGCTCTAGCTGTCGAACACATACACGAACTCGGAGAATCGCCTCCGACAAGGGAAGCCCGGACGCCTGTCGCCGTGACATTCGGATTGCCGACTGTAAATCAGATCCGCGGTTCCCTACTCCCAGGTGCCGTCTGCTCGCCTATTCCGGAACGCGACGATCAACATTTCCCTTTCAGGTCTTCAAAATCCTCTCCCGCTCTCCGCGCCACGCACCAAGGGGGCGTGCAGGCGCAGGGCGATCGATGGTCCGCAGTTTTGCCTGTTCAAGAGCCTGACGCCGATGGGTTTGGCGGCAGCTACAGGCCAAGCGAGATTCCCTGCCGATAGCC
>JAGWQP010000153.1 GCA_028876805.1 Acidobacteriota bacterium
CCTAGTGGAGGCAAGGCCGCCCCGGACGGAAGTACTGGCCGGCCGGGGATCGATTGGCGGTGGGAGCACGTTATTGTGGTTTTCGACCGCAACGGCAAGATGATCGAAGATTGGTCGCAATGGGACTCGATTTGGGGCCGGCCGCACGACATCGAGATCAGCCCCTACGATCGCGAGAAGCATATCTGGATCGTGGACGCCGACAATCACTTCGTCTCTGAGTTTACGCATGACGGCAAGCAACGTATCCTGACGCTGGGCACGCCGGGCGTTCCGGGCGACGACGATACGCATTTCCGGCGGCCGACATTCATGGCCTTTATGGACGCCAACACCTGGTATTTGGCTGACGGCTATGACAATACGCGTGTAATCAAGTACGACATGCACGGCAAGAGACTCTTGCAGTGGGGATTGAAAGGCAATCCGCCCAACGAAAAACGCCCCGGCTATTTCAACAATGTGCATGGAATTGCGGTGGATCCCACTACCCGGCGCGTTTGGGTCAACGACCGCGCCAACGGCCGAGTGCAGGTATTTGACGAGAATGGTATGTTCCTAGACCAGTGGGACTTCGGTCCGCGGCCGCCGATCGACATCCACAGCATCTATATGGGCTCCGATCACATTCTCTGGGCTGCGGACGAAGGAACGAATAAGCTTCTCGCTTACGATCCTGCTGGCCACTTCCTCTATTCGTGGGGAACGTATGGCACTTGCCAGGGATGCATGTGGGGCGTGCACGGCTTTGCCACCGACATGGAAGGCAATCTCTACACCGCGGAGGTGCGGACCGGTCGCGTGCAGAAATATGCGCCACGTAAAGGCACCAATCCGGCATTTCTCGTAGGCAAGCCCTGGCCGAGCGTGCGGTAAAAAGCAAGCGGAGGAATCTCACGCGCTTCCAACTCGCGGGCGGTCGCTAAATTAGAACAGGGCCGGCATTTGCATGGTCGGCCCAACTCGCCGCTCTCTGGAAGTTCGGCGGTGGCCGGCCGATTGCTGGCGTGCTTGTCAGCGTTGATTACGCACGGCCGCATCTACCCGCTCCTTCCGCCACATGGCCAACTGGCAAGAAAATGCTCGGCGGCCACCGCGTCCTGTCGCAAGGCGGCACGGCGATGAATTCGAGGCAGAACGAGCGCAGCCAACCTCCGAAATCGAATCCGCCACGATGGAAGTTCAAGCGTGGCGGCCGCCCTGTCCGACGTCTGAGTGAAGCGCATGTATGAGAAGGAGCTTTGCCCGGATCGCGTCCGGCGTAGCCTCGTGTCGATTGTCGTGGCCCACCCAGCGGCCTCCAAAACCCAAAGGGAACAGCGACAGCACAACCGCCGAAAGAAAGCTTCCGGGAGTGGGCACTGCGGTGTTCAGGGATTTCCGTGAATCCTAACCGGCTGAGAGGCGCGGGGGATGAACCTCCGTCGCGACAGTTGTAGATGGCCGATTTGGCGTCCGGCCATGACCCTCATTTCCAGCTGGTCCACTTTTCTTGGTGGACGGAATTTATGTGACCTGGTGCCGAATGAGGGCACTGATGGTGTCCATGTCCAGAAACGAATCAGCGGTTTGGCGTGTGACCCAGTGGACCCAAGGAATTGAAATCAAACAAGCACTCTCCGCCTTCGTATAGCACTTGAACTTCGGGCTAAACGTCGAGCTCCATGTGGCCGTCCAGAGCCAGATCATGGATGCCTGCCCTCAAGCGGAGGACAGATCGAAAAACGGCGAGTCGAGCCAACGGAATACTCATTCGAGTTGAATTGCGGGAGGCGAGCAACCCCCATTTCTCAAAGAGATCGGCATTTCCGATAGGGACAGGCGCAAGAAAGGAATTGACTAATCCGTCGGCTTCGAAAACAATCGGGCTGCTAGGCGCCGACGGCCCGCAGGTAACGCTCGGCGGAATGCTCCAAGGCGGCTTTTCCATCGGTGGCGACGGTGCGGCACGGAAATGCGCCGTAGATTCGGTCGAAGGCGTAAGGGCGTAGAATTTCGACGATGCGGGAGACGGCGGCCGGCGCGAGCGGAATGTAGTTGGGATAGCTGTACATGAAGCTGACCCAACGCGTGTCCATGCAGACTTGCGGCTGATCGCCGGAAAGCAGGGCACCTTGGCCGCCTGCGCCCTGCCTCCAATGCAAGACCTGGAAGCCCTCGAAGTGACCGGGAGTCACAATGAGCATGAGTGAATCGAGAAGCGGCATCGAGGCGCCGGACCAGAAGCGGACTCGAGGGTCGGGGCGCATGATCCACTGCGCATCGGATTCGTGAATGTAAATCGGCGCGTCGCCGAAGGCTGCGCTCCAATCGACCATCGAGGCGTAATAGTGGGGATGGGAAATGGCGATGGCGTCGATGCCGCCGCGGGATCGTATTGTGCCGATGGTGGCGTCGTCGAGCAGGCTCACGCAATCCCACAGCAGGTTGCCTTTTGCGGTCCGTAGCAGGAACGCGCGCTGGCCGATGCCGAAGGAAGGTTCGGTGTGGATCGAGTGGAGACCTGGCTCCTCCTCTTTTATTTCGTTAAAGTATGTGGCACGCATTTCCTCGCCCGTGGTCCACTTCTGTCCGTCAAGGCCTATAAACTGGCGCGGGTCCCGGCAGATCGGGCAGGCCGCGGGCGGGGCTGGGGAATCCGGATATTGCACGCCACAGGTGACGCAGATGTAGTTCGGCATGTGTTCCGATGATATCGGAAGAACTGAGTTAGTGCTGCGGGACGTTTTTAGTTGCGGCACCAGCCGATGACTTGGCGGGCGTTCAGGCCCTGCGCGTCAAAGGGCTGATCGTCACCCCAGCCGGGCTTAGGGAACCCGCGGCCCCCCCCGGCCAACCGATCATTGCTGAGGAGAATGCCGCCGGGCTTCAGCATGGGCGCCATGGCCTCGGGCCAGGCTCTGTTCGAAAGCGCCATAGTAAACAAAAATGTCGGCCGCGACGATCAAATCGAACCGCTGCAGGTGCCAGGTCGATGCGATGTACGATAGTGTGCAGATCCACCGGCTCCCAAGCGAGCACGACGTCCCAGGCGAATTCGCACCACGCGCGCTAGGGAAAGACTTCCGGCGGCCGGATCGGGGCGACACTGATCACTGTATGATCTCCAAGCGCCGTCCAGTAAGCGATGGGTTCGGCGGGCCACGGCCGTCCCGCGTCGCGGCAACACATCGCAGCTTTCTCGCGAGCGTCTTGGATGTGCTCGATCAACCTGGCGCTGGTATCTATCGACATCGACATGGCGTTGCCATTCGCCAGCCCCAGCCGCGCCAGCGAAATTGAAACCACAAACGCCTGGAGAGTCTGCGGCGGATAATATATGTTGCTGGTGATAATCCATTTCAGTGGGGGCGGGGGGATCACCCGGGAAGACATTCCCCAGCGCTCGCCGGTAAAAACTCTGTCTCCTTTCGTGGGGAGGCGAGAGTTATAGGTCTGAGAAGGTAACGTTTCGCTCATGTGGATTGCTTCCGAGAAGTGGGCCGGCGATCGGCCACACAACACCGGAATCGCTGCAGGCTCTGACATCTAATCCCAACTATCGCTCAATAAGACCCTAGGGCCAACCCGGGCGTGGCTCCTTCGCGTACCTGCTTATTCGCTTTTCGTGAAACAAGAGTGCTCTTGCTGGCACTGCTTCAGTACCCGTAAGGCGCGCAGCGTGTTCCATTGGCTCGGCTGTCCCTCGCCTTCATCCATTTCGATGGGCATCACGCCAGGATACCTGGTCTCCAGCGGCCACAGTTCATCGCCGTTACGCTTCGATGCCACCAACTCGATAGCCTCGGCCATCCGCTCATCGTACGCAACGCCGGCGCTGC
>JAGWQP010000154.1 GCA_028876805.1 Acidobacteriota bacterium
CGTGGAAGTCCAACGTTCACCGATAGCAGTCGAGCTATACCGCGCAAGAGCCCTCTCTGAAATCTTCTTACGGACGTGGGCGTGCCTCGGCCACAGTCAATCCTCGATCGGGACCGTGCGGAATTACCGTCTGACCCGGCTCGAGACGCAGCTGCACACCATCGAGTTGCACCGAAACTATGTCCGGCTCGAAGGACACCAGGCCGGAAATGCGTCCGACTTCGCAATAAGCCTCACGATAGGACCATGCCGCCAGACGCGCCTCACCGATATCGTAGTAGCTGCACAGGCCTTTGTACGGGCAGAAGCTTTGATGTTCCACGAAGCTCAGCGCGGAGTCATCGATGTCGGCGCGCGGAACGTACCACCGCGGTGCAAACCCGGACTCGTAGAGGACAATCGGCCGCTTGGTGTCGGCGATAACGCGGTCCTGCTGTCGAACCACGAGGTTGCGTGAAGCTTGGCGGATGTCGATGCGATGGTAGCCATCGGCGGCATGGCCCAGGATCCGTTCGTCTTCTTCGTAGAAGGCGTCCATGGCCCGCCAGGCAAATGCGATCCGCTCCCGCAGCTCGGCCGCGTAGGAGGGCAGGTCGACGTGTTGCCACGCTGCTCGCGTTGCGTGCTGTCCACCTGCGCTGATCGCGTGCCACGACGTAAGCCCGAGATCGGAATGCCGGGTGGTGTGCTCGCCGAGCTCCAGGACTCCTGGACGGATGTCGGCCTGTGGGAAGTAGGCTACCGGATACCGCCCTGGTTCGAAGAGGAGGAGAACGTGCTCACTATCGGCGATCCAAGCTCCGCCGAAACGTACGCGCATGCGCCGTCGCAACGGCTCGATGTACAAAAGCCGCTGCGGCAGGGGCTCGGCCACCAGGAACCGGCCGATTGCTCCCGGCGAGAGCGGACCTTGTTGCCAGGACAATCCCATATGATCACCTCACCGTGTTTTCTGGCTCGCGCCGAGCCGATGGAGCACAGTTCAAGCGGACCTTAGCGTTCGTATTACCTTTACGCCGCAGTTCGGGGGGAAAGACACAGTAACGCGAAGCGACCGTTGCTCCCGTGCCGCCGCCAAGAATTGGGAGATCATGTTCTGTGACGCCGCCCCGGTGCTCACGTAAGTTGCTTTCTCCAATTCCCCGAATCGGGAAAATGCCGCGTCAAGCGCGCTGCGCGACTAAACCGCGTCCGGCTTTGCCGCCCGGGAACTATTGATTTTGCGACGTCTGTGTCGGTCTTAGATCCGCAGCTCCAAAATTTCGTTCCTCATTTCTTCCACAAACTCTGCCATCACCGGTGCTTTGATTGGCCTTCTTCACTCAGCGTGCCCATCCAGGTGGCGATGGCCCGCCCGATCTCGTCCGGAGAATCTTCCTGAACGAAATGGACCCCCGCGACCGTAACCTCGGTCTGCGCTGGCCACGCGCGGACGGTGTCGAGATTCGCGCCGCCCCCGAGGAGCGCACCGGGCTTGGCCTTTATGAATAGCTTGGGCACATCACTCGTCGCCAGCCATTCCGCATAGGCAGCCACGATCGCATTCACGTCGGCGGGTTCGCCCTCGATAGGGATCTCCCGAGGCCAAGTCAGCGTCGGCCGTCGCCCTTCGCCGGGCTCTGCGAACGGCCGTCGGTATTCCGTCATTTCCTCGGCCGTGAGGGTGCGTAGGACCGCCCCTGGCAGGATCTTCTCGATAAAGAAGTTTTCTTCGAGGACCATCTTCTCGCCGGCCTCGGAACGCAAGGCCTGCAGGAATGGACGCATGTTCATCACGTCCCAGTGGTCCCACCCCTGCGGCCGCACGATCGCCTCCATGTATGCGATACCCTTCACGGCCTTGCGGTGGCGGTTGGCCCAG
>JAGWQP010000155.1 GCA_028876805.1 Acidobacteriota bacterium
CATCGTGACGGTAAAGCCACCGGGCTGAGCTACCTGGATGAGACGGGTGTCGAAATCCTCCAGCCGGCCGACATCGTGATTGTGGCTTCCTGGACGCTCAACAACGCCCGCTTGCTTCTGCTCTCCAGAGTGGGCGAGGCATACGATCCCGCCACCGGCACAGGAACCGTCGGTAAGAACCTAACGCATCAGGTGTCGCAGGCGACGCGCGTGTTTCTCGACAAGCCGATGAACGCGTTCGTGGGCGCCGGCGGACTGGGAATCGGCATCAGTGATTTCGACGGCAAGCAAGGGCTGGGTGCCTACCCGGGTGTCCTGCGCGGCGGCAACATCCGGCTGATGAGCACCGGCGAAGGCCCCATCAATGGGTTTGGCGCGATTCCTCCGGGCGACGTCGATTCGGACTGGGGCTCGAATTGGAAAAAAGCGGCGCTTCGCTGGCACGATCGCGTGGCCTCTATCAGCAGCGAGGCCGAGCACGTGGCGTATCGACAGAATTACCTCGACCTCGACCCCACCTACACCGACCAGTATGGCGACCCCTTGATGCGGTTGACCCTGGACTGGACGGCGCATGAGCGGGCACAGGGGGCGATGCTGACCAAGATTCATGCCGAGATCGCCAAGGCTATGAACGGGCGGGCCGCGCCGCCGAATTCCCGGCTGCTCGAACGGTACACGGTGACGCAGTATCAGAGCACGCACCTGAATGGCGGCGGCATCATGGGCACCTCACCTGACCGCAGCGTGGTGAATCCGTGGCTGCAGCACTGGCGGCTGCCGAATTTGTGGGTGGTGGGCGGGTCGGCGTTTCCGCAGAACGGCTCGGGAAACCCTACGCTGACGATTCTCGCTCTCACCCTGCGGGCGGCTGATGGGATGATCGAACGCTACCTGAAGCACCCGGGAGGTCTCGCATGAAACGCCACGAATTTTTGACCTTACCTGCCGCCAGCCTGGGCGGCGTACTGGTGTACACACTGAAGGGCGGCCCGGTGCGGCTGGTCGCCGAGAACGGGGAGATCAGGGTGCCTCTGCGCTTTTTCACGACGGCTGAAGGGCGCGTCGTCGAGGCGGCTGCGATTGCATATTCCCTTCGGACGCGACCGGGCCGGGCTCTAGGGAGGCCGGAGTGGTGGTCTACATCGACCGGCAACTGGCGGGCCCTTACGGCCGCGACAAGTATCGCTACACCCAGCCGCCGTTTGTCGAATCGGTGCCGGAGCTGCCAAGGGGAACGAAACCCGCATGAAATTTATCGCGAGGGCATCGGAGGGCTGGGCAACTTCGCCGACCTGTCGGCCGCCGAGCGCGACCAGCGCTTGCGCGCGATCAAGAGGACGACTCTTTTCCAATTGCTGCGCCACACCATCGAAGGCATGTTCAGCGACCCGCTGCACGGCGGCAACGCCAACATGATCGGCTGGCAGTTGATCGGCTACCCGGGGCCGGCCATGAATTACCGCGAGGAGATCGACAAATCGCATGACCAAGCCTGGCGGCGGAAGCCGGTAAGCCTAGCGCAGATCGTGGGGCATAGGGTGGCGGGCTGGAACAGGAAAAGGAGTAAGCGGCGTGGCGGCCTGCGCGGGCGAAGGTTCCTGCGCCACCGAGCTATCCGCCTAGGGTAAAAGCAGCGCAATCGAGAGCCCCCGCCCATGGCAGGTTCTATCCGATTTCGGTCTGGAACCGCGGTATACAAACTCTGAGCCAGAACCCTCAATCGGTCCCCCCGCCGTGTTAGCGGGGTGTCGCGGCCGCTACACTAGGCCTTAAACCTCATGAAGAACCAACGAAGCAGCAGGTGGTTTCAGAGTCCGGAATACTACGGCTTTTCACGAAGGGCCTGGCTGCGGTCGGAGGGGTTTGCTTCGGACATCTTCGAAGGCAGGCCCATCGTCGGCATCTGCAACTCATGGAGCGAGCTCAATAACTGCAATGCGCACTTGCGCGAGGTCGCAGCGGCCGTCAAGCGCGGCGTTCTGATCGCCGGCGGCATCCCGCTCGAGTTTCCGACCATCTCGCTCGGTGAGATGTTCATGTTGCCGACCGCCATGATGTTTCGCAACCTCATGGCGATGGACGTGGAGGAGTCGATCCGCGCCAACCCGCTCGATGCGGTCGTGCTGCTGTGCGGCTGCGATAAGACCACGCCGGCGCAATTGATGGGCGCGGCGAGCGCCGACATTCCCGCGATTGTCGTGCCGGGCGGGCCGATGCTGGTGGGGGAGTGGCGGGGACAACGGCTGGGCTCGGGCACTGATGGGAAGAAACTATTCGATGAATATCGGACCGGGCGGCTTTCAAGCGAGGAGTGGTCTGAGGTGGAAAGCTGCATAGCTCGCAGCACTGGACACTGCGCCGTGATGGGGACAGCGTCTACCATGACCAGCCTTGCGGAAGTCCTGGGAATGACGCTGCCGGGATGCGCGAATATTCCGGCGCCGGACTCGCGGCGGCTCGCCATCGCGGAGTTGAGTGGGCGGCGAGTTGTCGAAATGATCGAGCCGGGCCTTGCGCCTTCGCGCATCCTGACGCACGCCGCATTCGAGAACGCGATTACTATGCTGATGGCGCTCGGCGGATCGACCAACGCGGTGGTGCACTTGATTGCAATCGCAGGGCGGCTGGGTATCCGGCTCACGCTGGAAGACTTCGACCGCATCTCGCGGCGCACGCCATGCCTGGTCAACGTGAAACCTTCGGGGGAGTACGTGATGGAGGACTTGTTTCACGCCGGCGGCATTCCTGCGGTGATGGGCCGGATTGCCGACCTGTTGCACGGGGATTGCATGACGGTCAACGGGAAGACGCTGGCGGAGAACACGGGGCCTTCGCTCAACGATGGGGTGATCCGGCGGCGCGACCAACCGATCTACCGAGAGGGCGGGATCGCGGTGTTGTCTGGCAACCTGGCGCCGGATGGAGCAGTGATCAAGCAGACGGCCGCGTCTCCGGAATTGCTGGAGCATAGGGGCCGCGCGTTCGTGTTTGAGAATCACGAACAGATGCTTGGAGCCGTCGAGCGCGACGATCTGCCGGTCGACCGGACTACGGTGCTGGTGATGCGGAACAGCGGGCCCAAGGGGGCGCCGGGCTTTCCGGAATGGGGACACATTCCGATGCCACGCAAGCTGCTGAGGGAAGGCGTAACCGATGTGGTCCGTATCTCCGATGCGCGGATGAGTGGAACTTCGTATGGGACGGTCGTGCTGCATGTGGCGCCGGAGTCGGCAGTCGGCGGGCCGCTGGCGGTGGTCGAGACCGGGGATGAGATCGTGCTGGATGTGCCGGCGCGGAAGCTGGAACTGGTGGTGCCGCCGGGCGAAATCGAGAAGCGGTTACGCCGGTTTACGCCGCCAAGAAGCCACTACGACCGGGGGTACGGGCGGCTGTTTCTGGATCATGTGACGCAGGCCAATCTGGGATGCGACTTTGATTTCTTAATGCCGGGCTACGAACGCTAGCGCCGGGCGGCGCGCATGCGCACCAGCACGGCGCAGAGGCCGGAGAAAAACAGGCCGGCGACCATGGTCCACGTACCTCCCGAAAAAGCGCCAGTGCGGTTGCTGAACCATCCGATTAAATAAGGACCGGCAAAACCCCCGAGGTTGCCGAACGAGTTGATCATGCCGATGCTGGCGGCAGCCGCAGCGGCGCCGAGAAAACTGGTGGGCATGGCCCACAGCGACCCGTAGGATGCCATGATGCCACAGGTTGCGATGGTGAATAACACGAGCGCCAAAGGGACGCCGGCGGCCTCGAGAGCCAGCCAGGCCAAAGCGACGCCGGCGATCCAGCGCGGCAGCGCGGCGTGCCAGCGGCGTTCGCCCGTACGGTCCGAATGCCAGGCGCCAGCGAGCATAACCGGAACCGAGACCAGCGCAGGGATGGCGGAAAGCAGCGCAGTCCGAAAAATCGTCAGGTGACCGAGACGCTGGAGCATAATGGGTAACCACAGGCCGAGGCCGTAGTCACCGACGGTGCCGCCGAAATAGGCACCGCAAAGCAGGAGCACGTCGCGATGGCAGAGCGCGCGCAGCAGCGGCATCGGTTGGCCGGCGGTGGCACGGGTCTCGGCGGTTTCGATTTCGCTCATCAACCAGGTGCGCTCATCCGGCGGCAGCCAGCCAGCCTGGTGCGGGCGGTCCGTGAGGTAGAGCCACGTCACCACACCGAAGACAACGGCCGGCGCTCCCTCGAGAATCAGCAGCCAGCGCCATCCGGCGAGACCAAGCCAGTGCGCCTGCATGAGGAAAGCGGAAAGGGGCGCCGCGATCGTCTTCGAAACCGGGATCGCGGCCATGAACATAGCGACGGCTTTGGCTCGGTCCTGCGGACGATACCAGTGGCCGAGGTAGGTGATCAGGCCGGGGAAGAAGCCGGCTTCGGTGACGCCGAGCGCGAAACGCATGGCGTAAAACTGCGGCGCGGTGTGGATGAAACCGGTGGAGGAGGCAACGCAGCCCCAGACTAGCATGGTAGCGGCAATCGCTTTGCGGGCACTCCATTTTTCCACCAGAACCGCGCCGGGAATACCAAGCAGTACATAGCCGACGAAAAAAATGCCCGAGCCAAAACCGAACACTTCATCGGAGAAGCCCAGGTCGCCAGTCATTTGGAGGCCGGCGAAGCCCACGTTGATGCGGTCGACGTAGGCGATGATGTAGAGCAGGAAAAGGAACGGCATCACGCGGCGCGTGACGTGGCGGCGTGCTCGTTCCGAGACGTCCGTGCGGGCAACGGCCGGTAAGGCCATCGGGTCAGCATATCAAACTCGGGATTAGTCGCAGTCGACAAGCGCTGGCTTGTACGAACGCATACTTATCAAGGTCGCCGGCCTTCGTACGTCGAGGTACTTGCGTACTAATACCGAATCGGGACCGCTCGGAACCCATTGATTCATCACGAAAATGGAATCAGCGCGAAAGAGATCTGTTGGTGTCGATTGACCCTTTGCTTTCATCAGATTACAATGAAGCCAGAATGGGAGTCCAGGGCCCTTCGCAAACCGGCGCGCCACTCAATGCGCGACATCAGGAGATCCTGACCGCCTTGGTGCGCGCCTATATCGAGACCGGGGAGGCGGTTGGCTCGCGAACGCTTTCCCGCCGGCGTACCGAAGCTCTCAGTCCGGCCTCGATTCGCAATGTGATGAGCGATCTGGCTGAAGGCGGATATCTGTCTCAGCCGCACACCTCCGCGGGGCGGGTTCCGACCGAGAAGGGGTTTCGTTATTATGTGGGCTGTATCACAGCCAGCCGCCTGGCCGCGGCGGAGTCGGAACGCCTCCGCAGCGAACTGAGCGGCCTCCACACGGTCGAAGAGCGAGTCGAGCGTTCGAGCCACATCCTGATGGAAATGACCCGGAATGTGGGGATCGCGGCGGCGATCC
>JAGWQP010000156.1 GCA_028876805.1 Acidobacteriota bacterium
ATAGCCGTGTTGCTGCATGATATTGTGCGCGGATGCCACCATCTCCGGCAAAACGTAAAAGAACGCTCCCACGCGCACCGAGCGGAAAAGTACGCCGCCGCGGTACTCGTCGGCTTCCACACCATAATCTAAACCGGCTGTGGTGAAGATCGATTCCAGACGCAAGGCGTCTTTCAGCTTCTTGGCGATGTAGATCAAGACCGCTTCGTGGCCTTCAAAGAATGACGCATCCTGCTTCATGGCGGCATTGACCAGTGTAGGAGATTTGCCGGACCCCATCGAGCCTGAACCGAGCCACACGGCGCGGAGGTCTCGCGGGTTGTGAGAACTCGAACAGCCGAATGCTCCCGTCCGTCTGGGAGATTCCCGGCTTGCCAACAAGTGCCTCGGCTGGTAGAGTCGAAATCGCAGACCCGATGTCGTCATCCGTTGTCAGCCAGGAGCAGGAACTTTACTGGCTGGCCCTGAAACTGGTTCCTGGTCTGGGAACGCGAACCTCGCAAAGACTTTTGCAACAGTTTCGGACGCCGGATGCCATCTTCGGTGCTTCGCCTAGCGAGCTCGAGGCCGCCGGGTTGAGCGGCACGGTGGCGCAGTCGATCGCGCGCGGCTCGACGTTCGAAGAGGCGGCCGTCCAGCGGGAAAAAATGCAGCAGTGGGGCGCGGTGCTGGTCACCATAGCCGACCGGTGCTATCCGTCGCCGCTGCGCGAGATCTTCGACCCGCCGATTTTGCTGTTCGCGCGGGGGAGGGTCGAATTGCTTCAGTCGAACATGCTGGGAGTCGTGGGAACGCGCCGCCCCACACCTTATGGAGTGGCGGCCACGGAGAGGCTTTCGGCCGACCTGGCACACGCTGGGCTTACGATTGTCAGCGGCATAGCGCGCGGCATCGAGACCGCAGCCCACAAAGGCGCGCTCAGCGCGGGGCGCGACACCATCGCCGTCGTCGGCTGCGGCGCGGACGTGGTCTATCCCTCCGAGAACCGTAAATTAATCGAGGACCTGGCATTGAAAGGGCTGATCGTTTCGGAGTTCCCCATGGGAGCCGCGGCAATTCCGCAGAATTTTCCCGTCCGCAATCGCATCATCAGCGGCATGAGCGTGGGCGTGCTGGTGGTGGAAGGGGCACAGTACAGCGGATCGGCAATCACGGCCAGGCTGGCGATGGATCAAGGCCGCGAGGTTTTCGCGGTCCCCGGCAACATCACATCGAGGCTTAGCGGGGGCCCCAACCTGCTGATTAAACAAGGGGCCAAGCTGGTTCAAGACTGGACGGACGTAGTCGCCGAGCTGCCCGCTGAATCCCGCCGAGATCTCATTCACCGGGCGAAGCAGCGGATTCTGGCCGAAGGAATTGCAACCGGCGGTGGCGATCCCGCATCTGTAATAAATATCTTAGGCATGGAGCTCGGCCCCATCGCCCGGCGGGCCCTCGAGGCGCTGCACGCGGATTCCGCCACACACTTGGATAATCTGCTTGAAATCGTGCAGGATACGTCGTCTCCGGAGCTCCTCGCGGCGCTCTTCGAGCTGGAGATGCTGGGCTTGGTAAAGCAATTGCGGGGCAAGAATTTTGTGAAAGTGTGGTAACTTCGTCAGGATGTCAGCAATCCTTCGGGAGGTACACAACGGGACGCGCGCGGCGTCTGAGATGGTGACATGGCAAAAGCGCTGGTAATCGTCGAATCGCCTACCAAGGCGAAGACCATCAACAAATACCTGGGCAAGCAGTACCTGGTGAAAGCTTCGCTCGGTCATATCAAGGACCTTCCCAAGAAGGACCTGGCCGTGGACATCGCAAAGAGCTTCGAGCCGCGCTACGAGGTCATCGAGGGCAAGAAAAAGCTCATCTCCGAGCTCAAGCAGGCGGCCAAGAAAGTCGAGAACGTGTACCTGGCCGCCGACCCCGACCGCGAGGGAGAGGCCATCTGCTTCCACCTGCAGGAGGAGCTCCGGGAGAAGAAGAAAGGCCCGGGCATCCACCGCGTGATGTTCAACGAGATCACCAAGAGGGCGGTCCAGAAAGCCTTCGAAAAACCGGGCAAGGTCAATACCAACCTGGTGGACGCGCAGCAGGCCAGGCGCGTGCTGGACCGCTTGGTGGGCTACAAGATCTCGCCGCTGCTGTGGGACAAGGTGCGGCGGGGCCTGTCAGCCGGCCGCGTGCAGACCGTCGCCCTGCGCCTGATCGTCGAACGCGAGCGCGAGATCCGCGCATTCGTACCGCGGGAATACTGGACCATCGACGTCGAGTTGGCCGCCAAGAAACTGCCCCACCTGTGGGCGCGGCTGGTCAAGGTCAACGAGCAACCGGCCGAGATCACCTCGCAGCAGGCGGCAGACGCGGTTCTCGCCGAAATCGATGGCGCCGCCTACGTGGTGCGTTCCGTGGTCACCCGCGAAAAGAAGCGCAACCCCGTGGCGCCCTTCATCACCTCGACCCTACAGCAGGAAGCGGCCCGCAAGCTGCGCTTCAGCGTGAAGCGCACCATGATGCTCGCCCAGCGGCTCTACGAAGGCGTCGAGGTCAGCAAAGAGGGAGCCGTCGGCCTCATCACCTATATGCGCACCGACTCGACCCGCGTTTCCGACGACGCACTGAAGGACGCGCGTGATTACATTCGCGAGCGCTACGGCAAGGAATTTCTGCCAGAATCCGCAAACACCTATAAGTCCAAGAAGGACGCGCAGGATGCGCACGAAGCCATCCGGCCAACATCGCTCGCCTATACGCCAGCCGAGGTGGAGAAATACCTGGCCGAAGACGAGATGAAACTTTACCGGCTGATCTGGAATCGCTTCGTGGCGTCTCAGATGATGCCGGCGCTGTTCGACCAGACCACCATCGACGTCGTAGCCAAGGGCAACAACGGCATCGACTACGTGTTCCGCGCCACCGGTTCGGTCCTCAAGTTCGAAGGCTTCCTCAAAATCTACCAGGAAGGTAAGGACCAGAGCGATGAAGAAGACGAAGAGCTGAAGCATCACCTTCCGGCGGTCGTCGAGGGCGAGACCCTGCGATTCCGCTCCATCAAGCCGGAGCAGCACTTCACCGAACCACCGCCCCGCTACAACGAAGCCACGCTGGTCAAGAAACTCGAAGGCGACGGAGTGGGGCGGCCTTCAACATACGCGTCGATCCTATCCACCATTCAGGAACGCGAGTACGTCAAGAAGGAGGGCGGCCGCTTCTACCCTACCGAGCTCGGAATGGTGGTGACCGATCTGTTGATCGAAAGCTTCGACGACATCTTCGACGTGAAGTACACGGCACGGATGGAAGAGGAACTGGACGAGATCGAAGAGGGTAAGCTTGATTGGCGTGCGGCCATGGCCGAGTTTTACGGCAAGTTCGCGCGCGACCTGGAGCACGCCGAAGAACACATGACCGATATCAAGCGGATGGAGAAGCCCACCGACTTGATCTGCGAGAAATGCGGTAAGCCCCTGGTGATCAAATGGGGCCGGCACGGGAGCTTCATCGCCTGCACGGGATACCCGGACTGCAACTACACGCGCGAACTGACGGTCGATCTTCCGGACGTCGACAAGGTGGGTCTCTCCGAACAGGCAGATGAAGAGTATTGCGAGAATTGCGGGCGGCCGATGGTCCTCAAGAAAGGCCGCTTCGGGACATTCTATGCCTGCACGGGATACCCGGACTGCAAGACGACCAAGCCGATCGGCGGCCAGCAAAAGAAACCCGACCAGCCGCTGGACGAGAAATGCCCGCAGTGCGGCAACCACCTAGTCCTCAAAACCGGCCGCTACGGTGAGTTCACCGCCTGCAGCAATTATCCGCAGTGCAAGTACGTCAAGCAGAAGACGATCGGAGTCAAGTGCCCGGAGTGTTCGGAAGGCGAAGTGGTGGAACGGCGTTCCAAACGCGGCAAGACATTTTACGGGTGCAACCGTTGGCCGCAATGCAATTTCGTGGCTTGGGGCAAACCGGTCGCCGAGAAGTGCCCCGAATGCGGCAGCCCGTACATGGTGGAGAAGTGGTTGAAAGCTGGGCCAGTGTGGCAGTGCCCCAACGCCGAGTGCAAGCACAAACAGGACGCCCCGCAACCCGCCGAGCCGGTGCTGCAATAAGAGCATGACAGCAGGCTTATGAAGGTTGCGCTCGTGACAGGCGCCGGCAGCGGCATCGGGCGCGCGGTCAGTGTCAAGCTCCAGAGCGCGGGCTATTCGGTGGTGTTAGCGGGCCGTCGCGCGGAAAAACTCATCGAAGCGGCCGGGGAGGCTAAGGCCGGCGGCGGCGAGATGCTGGCGGTTCCGACCGATATCGGCCAGCCCGACGCTGTGCGCGAGCTGTTTCGGAAGACCAAGGAAGCGTTCGGCCGGCTGGATGTGCTCTTCAATAACGCCGGTTCGAGCGCGCCGGCGATTCCGATGGAGGATCTGAGTTACGACGAGTGGAGCGCGGTCGTGGCGGCCAATTTGACCGGCGCATTTCTCTGTGCCCAGGAAGCGATCAAGATCATGAAGTCGCAGGAACCGCGTGGCGGGCGCATCATCAACAACGGATCGCTGTCGGCGCACGTGCCGCGGCCGCACTCGGCGCCGTATACCTGTACCAAACACGCGATCACCGGGCTGACGAAATCGATTTCGCTCGACGGCCGCAAATACGATATTGCCTGTGGGCAGATCGATGTCGGCAACGCCGCGACCGAAATGACCGAGCGGATGACCAAAGGAGTTCCCCAGCCCGACGGAACCCGTCTGGTGGAGCCGCGCATGGATGTGAGACACGTGGCAGATGCCGTGCTGTACATGGCTAACCTGCCGCTAGACGCGAATGTCCAGTTCCTGACCGTGATGGCGACCAAGATGCCGTTTGTGGGGAGAGGATAAAATGCGAAGAATCGTATGGAGCGTTCTGTGGCTGATGTTGGCCGGCTGCTCGGGCTCGAGCCAGTCGAAACAGGCGGCTTCGGTTCCCGATCTTTTTAAGGTGAACCTGGATACGTCCAAGGGCCCTGTCGTCATCGAAGTGCATAAAGACTGGGCGCCGCTGGGCGCCGAGCGGTTCTACCAACTGGTGAAAAGCGGCTACTATGACGGCGCGCGCTTCTTCCGCGTGTTGCCGGGCTTCATGGCGCAGTTCGGGATCGCCGCCGATCCGCAGACTACCGCCAAATGGAAGGAGGCAAATCTTCAGGACGATCCCGTGAAGCAGAGCAATACGAGAGGCATGGTCACCTTTGCGACGGCGGGCCCGAACACGCGGACCACGCAGATGTTCATCAACACCGGAGACAATGCGCGGCTCGACAGCCAGGGATTCGCGCCGATTGGAAAAGTCATATCCGGACAGGAGGCGGTCGAAAGCTTGTTCAGCGGGTACGGCGAAGGTGCGCCTTCGGGTCGAGGGCCCGCTCAGCAGCTGATCGAAATACAGGGCAACGCCTACTTGGAAAAGGATTTTCCAGAGCTCGACTTCATCAAGAAAGCCAGCATTCCGTGATATAGTAAAACCTGCCCCGATGCGAAGGGGACCAGGAAGTTACCAATACAGGGTCAAATTGGAACGACGTGGCCCGGCGGGAAGCGAAAGCTGCCGCCGGGTTTTCGTTTTCTGCCTTCCTCACCTCGAAGAGTTCCCGGGGCTACCAAGGGGCGGCTCGTGCTGGCGAAAGGGCCCGATCACACCGACGAGCCGGGCAAACCACTGATTCCGGTGTATCAACTCCCGCGATATCCGGCCCCTCTCTGTTGAATATGGGCTCTTGGCTACGCCACCGTCTTCTTCGCTTCGTGGATCTCTTGCAGACTCCAGACGCGGATGGGGTCGCGGCGGCGGGCGGCCACCGCGTCGGCGGCCGCTCGGGCGCCGGCCATGGTCGTGACGCACGGGACGCGGTACGTTACCGCGCTTCGGCGAATCGCTTTCTCATCAAAAAAGGCCGGGGCGCCGGTAGTCGTGTAGATCGCCAGCTGGATCGAGCCGCCCTTGAGAAGATCGACCGCGTTCGGCCGGCCTTCATTCACTTTAAGCACCGTCTTACAGGCGAGGCCCGCGGCACGTAACGCAGCCGCCGTGCCGCGCGTGGCCACCAGGCTGAACCCCAGTTCCACGAACCGCCGGGCCACCTCGACCGCATCACGCTTGTGGTTGTCGTTCACGCTGATGAACACAGTCCCCTTCTCCGGCAGCGGGCTGCCGGCGCTGATCTGCGCCTTGAGAAAGGCCTCGCCGAAGTTGATCCCGACACCCATCACTTCTCCGGTCGAGCGCATCTCCGGACCCAGCGCCGGATCGACTCCCGGAAATTTGTGGAAGGGGAACACCGGGGATTTCACGAAGTCCTGCGAGACCGACAGCTTGCCCGACCCGAAGCCATACTCCTTCAGTTTGCGGCCCCACATCAGACCCGCTGCAATCTTTGGCAGCGCAACGCCGGTAGCCTTGCTGACGTACGGAACCGTGCGCGAGGCGCGCGGATTCACTTCCAGGACATACACCGTGCCGTTTTGAATGGCGTATTGCACATTCATCAGGCCGATCACCCTCAGCGCCTTGGCCAGCCGCACGGTATAGTCCTCGATGGTCTCAAGCGTGTTCGCTTTGAGCGACTGCGGCGGCAAAACGCACGAACTGTCGCCCGAATGTACGCCGGCCTCCTCGATGTGTTCCATGATGCCGGCGATCAGCACATCGTCGCCGTCGACCAGCGCGTCCACATCCACTTCGGTGGCCTCTTCGAGAAACCGGTCGACAAGCACGGGCCGGTCCTGCGAGAAACTGACCGCCTCGCGCATGTACTGGCGGACCATTTCTTCGTCGTAGGCAATCACCATGGCCCGGCCGCCTAGCACGTAGCTCGGGCGCACCAGCACCGGGTAGCCGAGACGCCGCGCCACCGCGCAGGCCTCTTCAACGTTAGTGGCGGTGCCGTTGGCGGGTGACGGAATGCCGAGGTCGTCGAGCAGCTTGCCAAACAGCTTCCGATCTTCCGCCAGATCGATGTTCTCAGGATCGGTGCCGATGATCGGAACGCCCAGCCGCTTGAGCGGTAGCGCCAGGTTCAGCGGCGTTTGCCCCCCAAACTGCACGATCACGCCGTCGGGCTTTTCCGTGTCGTAAATGTTGAGCACGTTCTCCAAAGTCAGCGGCTCGAAATACAACCGGTCGCTG
>JAGWQP010000157.1 GCA_028876805.1 Acidobacteriota bacterium
GATCACCTCGCTCGCCACCGAATTCAAGGATCCGAAACGCTTCATCGGCATCCACTTCTTCTCGCCGGTCGCCTTGATGATGCTGACCGAGATCATCGTCGGCAAGGAGACCGGCGACCGCGCGCTCGCCGTGGCGCTAGACTTTGTGCGCGCCATCAAGAAGACGCCGATCGTGGTCAACGACACGCGCGGCTTCTACGCCAACCGCTGCGTGCTCAATTACATCCAGGAAGGCCACCTGATGCTCCTGGAAGGCATCCCCGCGGCGATGATCGAGAACACGGCGCGCATGGCCGGCATGCCGGTCGGGCCGCTGTCGCTCAATGACGAGACCGCGCTCGACCTCGGCTTGAAGATCGTGCGCGCGACCGAAGCCGATGTCGGACCGCAGGGCATCAACCCGCAGCAGAAGCAGTTGCTCGAGACCATGGTCGAGAAGCTGCAGCGCTTCGGCCGCAAGAACGGCAAGGGCTTCTACGATTATCCGCAGGGTCAGCCGAAGCGGCTGTGGGAAGGGCTCGACGAATTGCTGCCGAAGAAGCTGTCGCGCGAGGAGATCGACGCGCTCGACATCGAGGAGCTTAAAGCACGCTTCCTGGTGGTGCAGGCGGTCGAGGCCGCGCGCACCTTCGAGGAGCATGTCGTCACCGACGTGCGCGAGGCCGACGTCGGCTCGATCCTCGGCTTCGGCTTTGCGCCGTTCACCGGCGGCACGCTCTCCTACATCGACATGATGGGCGTGAAGAATTTCGTCGCGCTCTGCCGCAAGTTCGAGACGAAGTACGGCGCGCGCTTCAAGCCGGGCAAGCTGCTGGTCGAGATGGCGGAGAAGGGCGAGAGCTTCTACACGCGTTTCGCCCCGCCGAAAGCCAAGGCGGCGTAGTTTCGGAATTCGGCGCCATCCCCAATTTCCGTTCGTCCCCGCGGAAGCGGGGACCCAGTCTTTGCCGCGGCTCAAGCGCTTCACCGGTTCGTCCCATTGCGGATGGCTGGCCTCGATTTTCACCTTGGCTGGCGCGGAAACTGTCTCGGAGACCTGGGTTGCAGGCATGCCCGCGTTCCGTCATGCTGACCATCGACGAGATTAACCGCATGAGCGCGGAACAGTTCACCTCCGCCCTGGGATGGATCTTTGAAGATTCGCCGTGGGTGGCCGAGCTTGCCGCCGCCCAGAGGCCATTTCGATCGCGGAGGGCCCTCCACCGCGCCATGGTTCAACAGGTCGATGCGGCTGGAATCCCCAGCCAGCGCGCACTCCTTTGTGCCCACCCCGACCTCGGAGCGCGAGCTAAAGTCAGCTCCGCGTCCGCTCAGGAGCAGGCTACCGCGAGCCTGGATCGCCTGACTGCCGAGGAATATCGGGGCTTCCAGGACTGGAACCGCGCCTACCGCGAGAAGTTCGGTTTTCCCTTTCTCTATGCCGTCAGGGGCAGCACCAAGAAGGATATCTTCGCGGCATTGTTGCTGCGCCTTGATTCTTCGCCCGAGGAAGAGTTTCACCAGGCGCTGAGGGAGGTTTCTCGCATAGCCTGGTTTCGAATCAAAAGTGCAATCGCGGAATGAGGGAGAGTTCGTTGGAACAATTTTCGAGCGGATGGAAGAGAAATTACTACGGAAAAGGTGATGTCACCGTCTACCGTCTGGAGCGAAAAACGCCGGTCGGGCCTGGACAAGACTCGATCTTTGCGGCGTCGGTGAAGATGCTGCTATATGGTGAGGCCTTTTGGCCGACGTACACCGAGGGTGACAACACCGGCCTGATTGCCACCGATTCGATGAAAAATTTCATCCAGCGAGAGTCGCTCGATTTCCGCGGAGGCGATCTGGAATCATATTGCCGCCTTCTTGCGGAAAAATTCTTACAGACTTATCCGCAGACGGAAGGGATCCAGGTCTCCGCGGAAGAGCTCCCGTACTCGGCTCTCACGCAGGGTGGGGTGGGCTTTACGCCCGGTGGTCCGGAAAAGTTGACTGCGCGCGTGGAAATGTGCCGCGACGGTGAGCGGCTGAATTTCGTCGAGGTGAAGTCGGGCATTCGAGGTTTTCGCCTGGTGCGCCTGGGAGGCAGTGCGTTCCAGGGTTTTGTTCGCGATCAGTACACCACACTCCCCGAGGTGGCTTACCGGCCGCTCCACGTGTGGCTTGATCTGGAATGGTTCTACGCGGCGCCTGCCGCGGGCTTCACGGAGGGCCAGGCCGCCGCGAGCATCCGCTCTCTGGCTTTGGACGTCTTTCAATCCTTCGAGTCTGGCAGCATTCAACAGGTGATCTACCAATTAGGAACTAGAATCCTGTCGGAGTTACCCTGCGTCGCAGCCGTGGACCTGGAAGCTAGCAACCGCACTTGGGACACTGTGTTGGAACAGGGCGATCAAAGAGGAATCTACACTGACCCGCGTCCGCCTTATGGCTGCCTTGGGCTCAGCCTGCGCCGCTGATATGGCACACTTGTCGACCCACGTTTTGGATACCTCGCTGGGAAGGCCGGCCGCAGGGTTGGAAATTCGTCTCTCCATCCTGGAAGAAGGCAATTCGCGCCACCTCAAGACCGCCGTCACCAATGCCGATGGCCGAACCGACGAACCCCTCCTTTCTGGCGACCGGCTGACTGCCGGCTGCTACGAACTGATCTTCGGCGCGGGCGCCTATTTTCGCGGCATCGGCGTGCACCTCCCGGATCCGCCTTTCCTCGATGAAGTCATCGTCCGCTTCGGTCTCTCCGACGGCGTTCGAAACTGCCACGTACCCCTTTTGCTTTCGCCCTACGGTTACTCGACCTACCGGGGATCGTAATGACGTACTGGATCGATGAGGCCCATGAAGTTATCCAACGCTGCCGGGAGGTGGCTAGCCACACCGAGCGACCAGGATGTATCACCCGCACCTTCCTGTCTCCCCCAATGCATCGCGTTCACGGGCTTCTAGAGCAGTGGATGGAGGCAGCGGGAATGTCGCCACGGCTGGACGCCGCTGGCAATCTGCGTGGCTTGCGTCCGGGCTCAGTTTCGGGCAGCGCCGTCTTGTACCTCGGTTCTCATATCGATACCGTGCCGGACGCCGGCGCTTTCGATGGCGTCCTTGGAGTCGTTCTGGCTATCGCTCTAGTGAAAGCGTTGGGCGAGCACCCCCTGCCGTTCGCTGTTGAGGTTCTTGCCTTCTCCGAGGAAGAAGGTGTCCGCTTTGGAGTGCCCTTCATCGGCAGCCGCGCCCTGGTGGGGACCATAGATTCCGAGCTGTTGAACCGCCTCGATTCGGCCGGGATAACAGTCGCGCAGGCGATTCGCGATTTCGGACTCGATCCTGCCGGTTTGCCGGCCGCGAAACTTCCGGCAGCGACCCTGGGCTATCTGGAATTCCACATCGAACAGGGAGCGGTCCTCGAGGACCTCGATCTTCCTTTGGGGATTGTCACCTCCATCGCCGGCCAAAGCCGTTTCGAGCTGCTCTTCACCGGGCAGGCGAATCACGCCGGTACCACCCCCAGAGGGCGTCGGCGCGACGCTCTCGCGGGAGCGGCCGAATGGATCGGTTGCGTGGAACGCGAAGCCGTCACCGCCCCGGACCTGCGCGCCACCGTGGGGCAATTGGAAGTTCGCCCGGGAACTTCTAACGTAATCCCCGCGTCTGTTTACGCCACCTTGGATCTCCGCCACGCGCTCGATTCAGTTCGTTCCGAGGCCGCGGCTTCTCTCCTGGATGCCGGGAACCGGATCGCTCGGCGGCGTGGGCTGGATTTCCACTCGGAGCAGCGCCTCGATCAGCCCGCCATACCGCTCGATCCGGAATTGATATGTGCCCTGGAGCGCGCTGTCACTCGCTCCGGATCTCCGGTGCACCGCATGGTAAGCGGCGCTGGCCACGACGCCATGATTATGGCCCGAAGCTGCCCCGCGGCGATGTTGTTCCTGCGCAGCCCCGGGGGAGTCAGCCACCAGACAGAAGAAAGCGTTTTGCCCGAAGATGTCGCCTCGGCTCTCGCTGCCGGCGCCGAATTCCTGAAAGAGGCGGAATCGATGTATGCATGAGTTGGTAGTTCGCGGTGGAACGGTGGTTACGCCGGCCGGAGTACGTTCCACTGATCTCGGCGTCGAAGACGGAGCCATCGTAGCCATCGATGGCGAGTTGCCGGGTGGCGCGCGCGAAATTGACGCTCGGGGCCTGGTCGTCCTGCCGGCCCTCATCGACGTGCATGTCCATTTCAATGAACCAGGCCGTACCGAGTGGGAGGGAGCCGAGACCGGGAGCCGCGCCCTGGCCGCTGGTGGCGGCACTTTGATGTTTGACATGCCGCTCAATTCCTCGCCCTCGACTGTCGGGCGGCAGGAGTTCTGCGAAAAACAGGCCGCGCTCGAGCGTGCTTCCCTCACCGATTTTGCTCTATGGGGTGGCCTGGTTCCCGGAAACCGCGACTCTCTGGGCGAACTCGCAGCATTGGGCGCTATCGGCTTCAAAGCGTTCCTCGCCGATTCCGGTCTCCGCGACTTCCCCCGGGCTGACGATCTCACGCTCTACGAAGGCATGCGCGAAGCCGCCCGCCTCGGGTTGCCCGTTGCCGTCCATGCCGAATCTCAAGAAATCACCCAAATGCTCGCCGCCCGTGCCACCGCTCAAGGCCGCTCCAGCATTCGCGACTATTTGGACTCGCGACCCGTGCTGGCGGAACTGGAGGCGATCCAGCGAGCAACCCTGCTGGCTGGAGAAACCGGGGCGAAGCTGCATATCGTGCATGTCAGTTCAGGCAAGGGCGTGCTCCTGGCGGCCGAAGCCCGAGCCCGCGGTGTCGATGTCACCATTGAGACCTGTCCACACTACCTTTGCTTCACCGAGGATGATCTGTTTCGCCTTGGCGCCGTCGCCAAATGCGCCCCGCCCTTGCGCGCCAAAGCTGTGATGGACTCGCTCTGGGCCGCGCTCCTCGATGGCATCATCGACATGGTCGCGTCCGACCACTCCCCAGCGCCCCCCGCCATGAAGGAATACGTGGATTTCTTTCGTGTATGGGGCGGCATATCGGGTGTGCAATCCACGTTGCCGGCTCTTCTCGAAGAGGGCTACCACCGGCGTCAGTTGCCGTTGCCACGCATCGCACGGCTGACAGCCACCGCGCCCGCCCAACGGTTTCAGCTTGCTAACAAAGGCTCCATCGAAATCGGCATGGACGCCGATCTGACCCTGGTCGATATCACAGCCGGATTTACACTCAACGCGGAAGACCTATACCAGAAACATCGTATTAGCCCGTATATCGGAAGGAGCTTCCGTGGCGTGGTTCGCCGCACACTGCTTCGCGGCCAAACGATTTTTGACGGCACGCCTACGGTCTCGCCCCGGGGCCGTTTCGTCCGGCCACGTCCCTCCACGGAGGCCATCCATGCACCGGCTGGGACACACGCGTAGCGTCAGGCAGCCGGACCATCTGCTGCTGACCCCGGACACGTTCGTGCGCGCGCCGTTGCCGGGTATGCAAAACGCCACCGCCGTGGTGCACGTCTCGCCCGCCATGGGGGCGCGTTTTACCGAATACACGGTCGAATTCGAGCCCGGCGGTGCCTATGACATTGCAGGCGGTACACAACGTTTCGTTTATGTTCTGGAAGGGGAGTTGACTCTGACCGCTGGCGCCCAAGAAAATACTCTTCTACCGAACGATTACTGCTATATCGCCCAGGTGATCCCGGCCTCGATCCGCGCCCGCGCTGCGGCCCGCGCCGCCGTAATTGAAAAGCCGTATCAACGCTTGGATAGAGTCCCGCCTCCAATGCTCGTGGGACGGGAGAGCGCGATACCTGGCCAGCCGCTTATGGGTGACGATGCCCTTGCCGTTCGTATCTTGCTGCCCGATGATATCGCTTTTGACTTTGCCGTGAACACGATGACGTTTCAGCCGGGCGCGGCTTTGGCGATGGTCGAAATACACGTCATGGAGCACGGCGTGTTGATGCTGGCCGGTGGCGGCGTGTACCGCCTAGGAGAGAGCTGGTACCCGGTATCGGCGGGGGATTTCATTTGGATGGCTCCGTATTGTCCACAATGGTTCGGAGCTCTCGGCAAGATCCCCGCGAAATACCTGATCTACAAAGACTGGAATCGCCATCCGCTGGCCGTTATTTGATGATTGTTTTCGAAACCTCGCTCGA
>JAGWQP010000158.1 GCA_028876805.1 Acidobacteriota bacterium
AGGCGGCCGGTCGGCCGCAACACGGATCAACCCGCCGATTTTGGAGCCAGCAGCTCAGGCGGTCAATGAGAATTCTCCGTCGGCGCGCCGCCATGTCTGCGCCGCTTCGTTCTGGGCGTACCCTCATCGCGCCATCCGTTCCCAAGTCTGAAATAAGGCGACGATCCCAAGCTCCGCTAGCCTCGAAGTTGGCGGTCTTGTGCCAAGAGACATTTACTGTGTTGCCGAGTGGTCGCTACGCTCCGGAGTGTACAGTCCGCACTATCGGCAAACGGCGCGGGTTTGGCGTGCTAATTGGGCCGGAACTGGGAGCGGTCCCATCCGTACAGCGTAAACTCGTAAAAGTGGCGCACGCGTCGACGGCGCGACGGTGGGTTGGGCGCTTGCTGCAATTGATAGCTCCGCTTGGCTCCGAAGCTCTGGCAGCCTGCCGGATTGCAGTGCCTCGACCCGAAATGCGTGTTCGGCTTGGGCTTGCGCTTCATCCTCAAGCGCCAAGGTCGCCAGAACGCGAACCCTGTGGCACTCGCGGGAACAATTACGACAGCTGCGCCAATCCCAACCCATCGGCGCAGTCTCCATCAGCCTCGAAGCATATCAAGCTCTTAAAGTTTTCCCTGGCCCGTCGGCGCTCAAGCCTTGCAGACCGCAAGTGCCCTTGCAATTCAGGCACCTTGCATCACGAAGCTCCGCCCCCACCGGCTAATCGCCGTCGCCCTTTGGAGGATTCATGCCGTGTCCTGGCGGCAACGCCCGCGTGTCAGTCCACCAACACCTGGATGCAACGCGCGGGCGCGATCTTTCCACTGTCTACTTTGGGCTGCAAAGTGCTACGTCGGCAGCATGCTCGCACGCATAGCTGCCATCACATTCATCTTGGGTTGCACCAGCGTCGCCTGGTACATTCTGGGCGGAACTATAGGCCGCCGAACTGACGAATCCGATGACAAGGCGAGACCTGGTGTCGTGTCGATCTGGGGAGCTCCGCAAGAACAGTGCCCCCCATCAGCGTCCTACGAACAGACGGAGCAGAAGAAGGTCGAAACCGAAACGGACGGACACAAGACCATCCGGACGGTAAGCCAGACCCACAGTGTCCAACTTTCGCTCGACGCCAGCCGCATCACCACTACCCTCGCTCTCGAATACCGGCAAAGGGGGCTTCTCTGGTACAGCACGTACGTCGTCGATTTCGTGGGAGCGTATACGTTCCGCAACCCCACGTCGGATCCCCAGTTGGTGACCTATCGATTCAGGTTCCCCGCCGCGCACGCGACCTACGACGGCCTTGGCATGGAGCTGAACGGACGCCCGTTACCTGCGGCGTCGGAGAAGGAGGACATTTCCATTACTGCGCCGCTTGCGCCGCGTGAGATCGCCATCCTGCGAGTTGTGTATCGGTCTCATGGCTTGGGGAGCTGGCGGTATCGGCTTGCGGATGAGGTCGGCCAGACTCGGGATTTCACGCTCACCGTCAAGACCAATTTCAAAGAGGTTGATTTTCCCTTAAACGCCCTCTCCCCGACCGAGAAACGGGAAACTCCAACAGGCTGGGAACTCACTTGGAGGTACACCAACTTGATCAGCGGGTTCCAGATCGGGGTTACGATGCCCGAGAGGCTCCAGCCCGGTCCCTTGGCGGGACAGATCAGCTACTTCGCACCGGTCTCTCTGCTGTTGTTCTTCTTTCTCATGTTCATCATCACTACCCTTCGGGGAATCGACCTTCACCCGATGAACTACTTCTTCCTGGCCGCGGCATTTTTCGCGTTCCATCTGCTCCTTGCATACCTGGTCGACCATATTTCGATTTACGTGGCATTCCTGGTTTGCTCCTTCGTCTCGGTTTTCTTGGTCGTCAGCTACCTGAGGCTCGTGGTGGGGCCGCGCTTCGCGCTGGTGGAAGCCGGCGGCGCGCAGTTCATCTACCTGGTGTTGTTTTCGTACGCCTTCTTTCTACATGGCTTCACGGGCCTCGCCGTAACAGTAGGCTGCATCGTGACTCTTTTCGTGGTCATGCAGATGACCGGACGCATTTGTTGGGCGGACAGGTTCGAAAAGCCCGACCGTACGCCGGTGGGTGGAGGGCTGAAAACGCAAGCACGATGAACCGCGCGGGAACCTTGGGCCTCTCTCCGACGTATTTCATGGGTGTTGAGGCGCTCGCGGGTACTGCTCATCGGAGGTTTCTTGGCCGCCATGCTCGTCGTGCTGACGGTCGCATCGGCAGTCTTCTGCGAAGCAACCCTGCATGTGCCGCGGCCGCCGCGCGAGCCTACCATCCCGATAACCACCTACCCCGGCGCCGTGTGGCGCCTGGTCACAATCCGTGCGCGCGATCGCGCAGTCATGGAGGCGTGGTTTGTCGGGCCGGGCGACGATGGCAACAAGAGATGTGTCTTGGTGCTGCATGGGATTGCCGATTCACGGAGGGGCGCAGCGGGGTTCGCGACCATGTTCCTGTCGCAAGACTACTCCGTCCTGTTGCCCGATAGCCGGGCACACGGTCGCAGCGGCGGCGAGTTCGTAACCTATGGCCTCCTGGAGAAGTATGACGTCCTGGGATGGACCCATTGGCTCCGAGGGGAAGGGTGCAGGGACATCTACGGTCTGGGCGAATCACTCGGCGCATCGATTCTGATTCAGGCTTCGGCCCTCGGGCCAGACTTCCGCGCCGTCGTGGCGGAATGCCCTTATGCTGATCTCCGAGCCATCGCCGAGTATAGAATTCGACAGGTCCTTCGGCTTCCCGGACCGATCGCTAAGCTGATCGTCCGCGGTAGCATGATGTATGCCCGGTGGCGCTACAGGCTGGATTTCGCTCAGGTCGAGCTCACGTCAGCAATGTCCTCGAGTACCACCCCGATTCTGTTAATCCACGGACTCAACGACTCGCGAACGCCGCCTTGGCACTCTCAGAAATTGGTTCGGGCGAACCCGAAAGCTGTGCTGTGGCTCGTCCCTAATGCCGATCACGTAGCCGCGAGCACAGCTGATCCCGGGCGGCTTCGAGCTCGAGTGTTGGGCTGGTTTGCACAGCATAGGCCTCCAGAGCAACACCTTCCAGGGGCCGACAGATGATCGGATGATCCAGACGGCCGATGGAGCTTTGGAGTTCGGGTATCTCGATGACGACCGCCTTAATTTAGAAGGCCACATCGCACACTCTTAGACTAGCGTCCTGGCCGGAGCAGGCAATCGGAACGATCCACGACTAGACTATAGACTAGGCCGCCGAAGTCGGTGCAATTGCGAGTTGCAAGGGCGTTTGTGGTTGATCTTCGGCCGGCAGCAACATTCCGCCTGTTCCCGAGCGAGCGCAAGGAGTGAAGTCAGCAACGTGCAGTGCGTGCAAAATTCCACACGAACATCTTGGTTTCGAAGCTCTTCCGAAGTAATGCGTTTCGCCCATCCGGAAGATCCCGTCGCCCGAATTTGCGAGCATGTCCTTCCGGTGCCACTTCTTTATGTCGTCCGTGTTGGTACACACCGGGATCGTTGTCATCGTTACGCTGCCACGACATTCCCGCCGTTGTCCGTACGAGGCGAAGGCCCGTAAGATCAACGAACGTAAACGGATTGTTCCGAGCCATGGCATAGAGTTAGAACTTTGAAGATTTGCTTTCTAGTCGACGAGCGGAATGCTTCGGCCTTCCCTGCAGGAACGGTAGACTGAGACTACCACTTCAAGCGCGCGATACCCTTCTTCACCTGCCACGAGCGGCTTGCGCTTGAATTGGATCGCTTCGCCGAAATCGACAAATTGGCGTTCAAACGACGCCAGTGAAATCGCCATGGGGTCCGAAGCGCCGGACGCGACAGCACGGGAAAGCGGCGGTTTCTCTCCCGTATCGCCGTCGACGTCCCAGGATGTCAGTTTGTCACCGCTGATCACTGCTGTTCCGCGCGTCCCGTGGATTTCGAGCCGCTCCGGGTACCCAGGGTGAAATGCTGTACTAGCCTCGATTACCCCGGTTGCGCCAGAAGAATACCGGACCATTGCATTTACAATATCCTCGGATTCAATCGCGTGTACGGCCCCGATCTGCCACTGTCCGTACACATTCCGAATCGGGCCTACGAGCCATAGGAGCAGATCGATTTGATGAATGGCCTGGTTGATGAGGGCGCCGCCACCCTCGGTTCGCCAGCTTCCCTTCACCGTGCGCCCATAGTATTCCTGTGTTCGGTACCACTTCACGTAGGCATCCGCCTGAAGAACTCTTCCCAGCCGGCCGCCAACAAGCGCCCGTTTCAGGAACTGGATCGATTCATCGAATCGATGCTGGCTCACTACGCCCAACAGGATGTCCGCGTCACGGGCAACTTTAAGCATGGTTCGGGCAATTTCGAGGTTCGTGGCGATCGGCTTCTGAACTTGTATGTGCTTTTTCTGCTGTGCGCATAATTCTACGGGTTCGAGACGAAAATCAGGAAAAGTGCAAAGATCCACGAAGTCGACTTCGGGGTGGCAACAGACCTCCTGCCATCGATCGAGCGCGTCCAAACCGTACTGATCCGCGAAGCTCTTGCCGCGTACGGGATCGACCCCGGCGCAAGCAATCACTTCGTAGCCGAGATTCCTGTAGGCTTGGACGTGTTTGTGGGAGACTGACCCGGTCCCGATGATGCCGACACGCATGCGGCTATTGTGTCACGTGGACTGGGACGATGTTGGCTCTTCATTGTTTTCGCGTGGGCTCGAACGACGCCGGGAGCCCCGGAGGCTAGTTCTCCAGGCCGAATGCGAAAAGCACGTTACCGGCGGCAACGGCCACTTGCTGCTTGCCTGCGCTCAAATAACTGATAGGGTTGGAACTGACTCCGGCACCCACCTGGATGCGCCACGCAAGCCGTCCTGTAGATGCGTCGAGCGCGTAAAAGTCGCCCTCATTGCTGCCGCCGAACACCAGGTTCCCGGCGGTTGACAGCACGCCTGTCGCAGATGGGGAAAATAGCTTGAATTCCCACCTGAGTTCTCCGGTCGATGGATTGAGCGCCCGGATGGCGCCGCTCGGGTCCTGACCCGGTACCCGTCCGAATCCGCCGCCATTAAATTGAGCGCCTGCGGTGTATTCCAGGTCGCCCTTGTAGTAAATGCCCGGCACATCGCGCGCGGCCACGTAGAAAAGGTTGTGCTGGGGGTTCAAAGAAGGGCTGAACCAGTTAGTGCCGCCGCCCAGGTCCGGGTACAGTCTGGTCCCCTCCTCGGTAGGAGTCGTATCGCCCTGGAGAATGGGCCGCCCGGAGTCGTCGAGCCCGCGGGCCCAGGTCTGTTTCGCGAATTCGCGGCCCGCAAGGAACTTGCCGCTCACCCGGTCCAACACATAGTAGAACGCGTTGCGATTGCCAAACAGGACCGCTTTATGTTTCTCCCCGCGCACGGTTGCATCGGCCAGGACGGGCACCTCCGTGGAATCCCAGTCGTGAAGGTCGTGGGGAGTGAACTGAAAATACCACTTCAGTCTGCCCGTGTCGCCGTCGAGCGCCACGAGGCAATCGGAATATAAGTTATCGCCCTTGCGATTATCCCCGTTCCAATCTGGCCCAGGATTGCCAGTTCCCCAGAGCACTAGATTCTGCTCAGGGTCATAAGAGCCGGTCACCCAAGTCGTGGCAGAGCCGTTTTTGGCGCTATCGCCGGACCAGCTCTGGCTGCCGGGCTCACCCGCCGCTGGCACCGTCCAAAACCGCCAGGCACGCTCGCCGGTGCGGGCATCGTATGCGTCGATAAAACCGCGCACTCCATACTCGCCGCCGGCCATACCCACCACAATCTTGTCCTTGATCGCCAGCGGCGCGCCCGTGATGGAGTGACCGAGGGTGGGATCTGCTACCGGAACATCCCATCGTACCTTCCCGGATTTGATATCGAGGGCCACCAGATGCGCGTCAAACGTCCCTACGTAGACCTTGTCGTCAAGGATCGCGACACCCCGGTTCACTGTTCCACAGCACCCCCGCACTTGTTTGGGCAGAGTGCGCGAATACCTCCAGAGCGGCCGCGCCGTTCGCGTATCGAGTGCCGTGACGCTGCCGCCAGGCTCGCTCACATACATGACACCGTCGACCACCAGCGGTGTCGTTTCGATCTTTTCGGTAGTTTTAACCTGATACGCCCAGGCAAGTTTCAGCCGCCCGACATTCGCCGCCGTTACCTGATTGAGACGCGAGTAGCGGTGCGCGCTGTAGTTGCCCGAGTACGTGAGCCAGTTGCCGGGTTCTAGGTCGGCCTGTCGAAGCCGGTCGAAGGCCACCTGGCCAGACATCGTGAGCGAAAACACCAGAAACAATTGCACACGTTTCATAGATTGCCTCGCAGTGAAACCAGGTACGCAACAAGATCGTCCAGCTCGGAAGGGGTCAACACATCCTGATAACTCGGCATGGGCGACTTGCCGAAATCCTTCTGTAAATCGGTCAGCTCTTGCTTGAAGAACGAGTAGGTGCGACCGCCGAGGTCCACAATTTGGATAGTGAACGTGTCTTCGGCAATCCGCACTCCGGTAATGCGGCGGCCATCCTTGGTCGCGATTCGCACCTGCACGAATCCGTCCGGCACGGCGGCCTCCGGTGCCACCAATGAAGCGCGGAGATATGAAGCGCTGCGCCGGGCACCAATGTCGGTCAGTTCAGGTCCCACGCTGATACCCTGGCCGTTCACAATATGACACTGACCACACTTTCCTTTGGCCTGGTAGAGCTCGCGCCCGCGTTGCGGGTTGCCGACGACACTCTCGGCCGGAACCCGGCCAAGACCGCGGACAAATGCGGCGAGCTGCCAGACCTCCCGGCTGCTGAGCGTCGAAGCCGCCGGCATTTCCGTGCCTCGAATGCCATCGCGGATCACCCGAAACAGGGATTCCTCATCGGGTGCACGGCGTAATTGCGGCTCTGCCAGGATAGCGCCCAGGCCGCCTTCTCCTTTGGGGCCGTGACAGCGCCCACACTGGCCCAAAAACAGCTGTTCGCCGCGTTTCAAGTCCGAGGGTGTGGTGAACGGATTTTCCTTGGGAACCACATAGCCGGGATCCACTTGTGCCGTTAGGGAAAAGGTAATCAAAAAGGTGCTGGCGACTAGACGCATTGGCCCCTCGTGAGTGCGGCGTTCCCTGAAATTCTACCCGACTCTGCCAGCGATCGCTATCGCGACAGAATCCGATCGTCCTTATCGACGATAAGGCCCATATCTTGAAAGCCCGCGCAGCGGGTCTAGCGATGACAGTTCATCGCGAATCATCCGGTCATAGCCCCGTGACCACGGTAGGCCGGCTGTCGAAGTCATTGGCCACGCCACACGCCGGTTCCGCCGCTTCCATGTTCTGCACCGGCGCCAATGGCTCTTCGAGCGTCTTGCCCTACGCCACGATGAGCCCCCATAGTCCCACAGCGCGCTTCCCCCGGCCGAGCTTCTGTGCGCTGCTGTCTTCGAGCCTGATGGGCTTGTCATGGCGGTCGAAGCGGACGCGCGATACGCGGGCCACTCCCGCCACCTGCGAACAAGCCCAAGCTCAAACAATGGGCGGGCTGGCTAGGCGCCGTTTCCGTCCCGCCCGCTCAGATCACTTGCCCGCGTTGAAGCGGCTCTCGATCTCCGGCCAGTTCACGACATTCCACCAGGCGTTGATGTAGTCCGGCCGGCGGTTTTGATACTTCAGGTAGTAGGCGTGCTCCCAGACATCCAGACCCATCACCGGATACTTGCCCTCCATCACCGGGCTGTCCTGGTTAGCGGTGGAGTAGATATCGAGCTTTGCTCCCGATTTCACCAGCCACGCCCAGCCGGAGCCGAAGCGGGTCGTCGCCGCCTGGTTGAACTTTTCCTTGAACGCCTCAAATCCGCCAAACGTGCTATTGATGGCCTGCGCCACGTTGCCCACCGGCTTTCCTCCGCCGCCCGCCTTCATGATTTTCCAAAACATCTCGTGGTTGATGTGGCCGCCGCCGTTATTGCGCACCGCGGTGCGGATTCCTTCAGGAATCATCGCGCAATTGTTCCCGAGCAGCTCCTCGACCGTTTTGTTTGCGAGCTCCGGCGCCGACTCCAGCGCCTTGTTGAGGTTCGTCACATAGGCAGCATGGTGTTTGCCATGATGGATCTCCATCGTCATTTTGTCGATGTGAGGCTCCAAGCTCTCAGGTGCGTACGGCAGCGGTGGAAGTGTGAATGGCATATCGTCCTCCTCGTCTCCTGTGAAAAAAGAAGCCGCACAGGCTAAGCGGCTTCTGAGTTCTCAAACGCATCGGCGAGCCGGAACATCGTGGTCTCGTCGAAATGCCTGGTCAAAATCTGCATCCCGACCGGCAATCCCCCCGCGGTTTTTCCGCACGGGACGCTCATGCACGGGATGCCCGCCAGGTCGCCGGTGATCGTATAAATGTCGGAAAGATACATGGCTAGCGGATCATTCACTTTCTCGCCCAGCTTGAAGGCCGGATACGGCGAGACCGGCGCGACGATTGCATCCACTTGCTGGAAAGACTTCGCGAAATCACGCGCGATCAAAGCGCGAACCTTCTGTGCTTTGAGATAGTAGGCGTCATAGTAGCCCGCGCTCAGAACATACGTGCCGAGCATGATCCGACGCTTGCATTCGGCTCCGAACCCCTCGCCGCGTGTGTTTCGGTACATATCCGAGAGCGTGTCCGAGCTGGCCGACCGGAAAGTGTACCGTACCCCATCGTAGCGCGCGAGGTTGGAACTGGCCTCGGCAGTAGCAAGAACGTAATAGCACGCGACCGCGGAATCGGTGGATGGCAGACTGATCTCGCGCACTTGGCAGCCGAGTTTCTTCAGCACCTCCACACCTCGGGCGATCAAATCGCCGGATTCACTCGTCAAATCCTTTAGATACTCGCGCGGCAGCCCGAGCTTCAATCCTTTGACCTGGCCGTCGAGCTCAGTCGTATAATCCGGTACTGGTGCATCGGCCGAGGTCGAGTCAGCGGGGTCACGGCCCGCGATCACGCCCAGCACCCTCGCCGTGTCCCGCACGGTCCTACCAAGCGGACCGACGTGATCGAGCGAACTGGCGAAAGCGGTCAAGCCATAGCGAGAAACCCGCCCGTACGTGGGCGTTACGCCCACCACTCCGCAAAAAGAGGCCGGCTGGCGGATCGAGCCGCCGGTGTCGGAGCCAAGCGCTACCACCGCCGTGCCTTGCGCCACGGCCGCGGCCGAACCACCGCTCGATCCTCCGGGTACGCGGTCCGGCGCCGCCGGGTTCCGCACCGGCCCGAAAGCTGAATTCTCATTCGACGAGCCCATGGCGAATTCGTCGCAGTTGGTCTTGCCCAGAACGACCGCGCCCGCACGCTCAAGCCGTACTACCGCCGTTGCATCATAAGGCGGAACATAGCGTTCCAGCAGCTTCGAGCCGCATGTCGTGATTACGCCCTTGGTGAGGATGACGTCCTTGACCGCCACGGGCACGCCCGCCAGCGGGCCTATTTCTTCCCCGCGGGCGATCTGTTCGTCCACATGCGCAGCCGCGGCCAGTGCCCGTTCCGGTGCCAGGCGGAGATAGGCATTGGTCTTGGGGTTTTCCACCTCCACGAAGCGCAGCGCCTCAGCAGTCAGTTCGCGGGCGCTGAACTCACGGCCGAGTAAGCCCTTCCTCACTCGTTCGATTGTCAGTGACGGAAAATCCATGGTCAGCGTTCGATGACCTTGGGAACCTTGAAGTAACCGCCGCCCGGTTGAGGGGCGTTGGCTAGCGCCAGGGGATTTGTCAACGGCGGCGTCGCAACGTCCGCGCGCAATGTAGCCGTTTCCTCAGCGTCGGACAACACCTGAGCCATCGGCTCGATGCCGCTGGTGTCGATTTCGTCCAGCTTAGCCATGTGCTCGAGGATATCGTTCAGATCCGCCTGGAATTTATGCACTTCGGCGTCAGTGAGCTTCAGGTTCGCCAGCCCGGCCACATACCGGACTTCGGCTTCCGTGATCTTCACGCCAGCGCCTTCTTTTTCGATGCGCGATAGATGCCACGCAGGACCGGATCAGCGATGTCCACCGCCTCGTCCTCGGAACGCGGCACGGCTTGCTCGGCGCGCCCTGGCTCCCGCCGTCGTGGCCTGACCCGAAACTCCAAGTCTTCCACTACGCCAGGCCCCAGGTTCTTAGCTAGATTGCCGAGAATATGCGGCGTCAGTGCGAACAACTGCCGCTGCCAGGTCTGGTCTTCGACTTCCACGACCAGCCGGCTCCGCACCATGCGGGCCGCACGGGTGTGGCCGGCGATCTTCTTACCCACGGCCTCCGCCCACGCCGCGCGCGCCAACTCCTCGGCATTGATCGTGTCGCCTGGCAGTCTCAATCCTGAAATGACCTTGCTGGCGCGTTCCATCTTCGTGGAAGCATCATTCTAACATGCACGGCGCGCGATCGATCGCTGCCACTACACTGGAATGGTGCTCGTACTCGCGTCGCAGTCACCACGCCGCGCGGAAATCCTGCGTCAGGCCGGAGTCTCCTTTACCATCCGCTTCGCTTCGGTCGATGAGACTCCCCTGCCGCAGGAAAAGCCCGAGGAATATGTCCGAAGGCTCGCCGAAGTCAAGGCGTGGGCCGTCCAGGCCGCTCCGCATGAGACCGTGCTCGGAGCGGACACGACCGTCGTCATCGATGGCCGGATGCTCTTCAAGCCCGACCATGCCGCCGACGCTCGCCTCATGCTCGAAACCCTCTCCGGACGCTGCCACCAGGTTCTTACGGGTATCTGCCTCCGCCGGGGAAATAAGCGGATCTGCGATTGTGCCGCAACCCAAGTCTGGTTTGCGGCTATGACCGCCCAGGAAATCGACGAGTACGTCGCCAGCGGTGAGCCCATGGACAAAGCCGGTGCTTACGCCATCCAAGGCCTCGCCTCCAAGTTCATCGAGCGGATCGACGGCTGCTATTTCAATGTCGTGGGCCTACCCATCGCACTTCTCTACAAGACACTTAAGTATTTTTAGATCAACAGATTACAGACAGGACTCGGGACGTTCCAAAATCCCGAACGAGGGGGAGCTCGGATGGTTCATCCGCCGCCACCCGTCAAAGACGTGTCCACAGCGCGCAGGGGCGTTCGAGATGAGCAGTTCCCGATTGCATTGGGAGCCCATCCTCAACATCTTGATGAGATGGTCCTTCACAGCACGGTCGAGTTGTCGAGGCTTCGAGATCTCCTCAATTTGCAATGCGCCCGTTACCCGGAACAATCGGTTTTGCTCATTGGCTGCCGAAAGCGGTCTCTGGCGCCCGTTCACCATCCCGCCGATCCACTCGCCGCGTGACTCGATCGAGAATCAGGGCAGCTGCCGACCGAAACCAAGTCTCCCCAATCGGTACGTTCGATTTCGCCAGCAAGACCAACTAAAGGTGTCACCGTCGGTGCGTGTCTGGGGTGGCAGCCGTATGCGATCGGCTCGTCGCCGAGGCATCATCCGCCCCGGGAGGTGAACGTCTCATTTCGGTCGTGCCACCTTCGAGAGGCCCCGCAGGTGCGGGTTCAGTACGATCGCTTTGGCGACGAGCCAAAGCCGCGTGTTCCCACGTGATGATCTTGGTTCCGGCTCTGCCGAGGGTTTTCGTTCAACCGAGGGTACCACCAATGGATATCGAACGGGGTGCCCCCGCGTTGTTGTTTCGTCTGCTGGGAAGGCCACTTTCATTAAGGACAGGCGACTGCCCCCGGGCCAGTCCCCTGTCCACCAGCACTAGCCCATCGGGCTCGTTCGCTACTAGAACAATCGGTCCTGTGCCGGCAAACTGAGAGATCCTTTCGCCGAGTGCGTCGGCAGCGATCGGTTGGCGGTTGCCGCAACGCTTTGGGGGAAACAGGAAGGCAGATGGTTCCGCCGGCGCACACACCAAAATTCGCGCCCGCGGGCGAGTGACAGCGCGGCTCCTTATAGCGTCCTAATCGTGTCCTATACCGGCCCGCCGCTCCAGTAGGGCATTGAGGGTCGATCAGCTTGAGTCCGTGAATGTTATCGTCGGGCGCGGCACGGGGGGCGCGGCACAAGGTCCGGGCCCGGCTTGTCGCTTCCTCGCCGTCTATGGAATTCTGGTAGATTGCGCCAGATCCATCCGACCTCATGAGGTGACCGTATGCCGTGTA
>JAGWQP010000159.1 GCA_028876805.1 Acidobacteriota bacterium
AGTGGCGATCCTGGTGTGGCGGAGCTTTCCCCTTGCGGCTCCCTTCCAGTGCCAAACCCGAAGCCTGCGAGGGTGGCATCAAGGCGGTTTCGGATTCGCGCGGGGCGCTGACACGAATGGGGTTTATACGATCGCCATGTTGTTTGTGATCTGGGATGTGGAAACGCTCCTCCGATTTGCCTGCGCCGTGTCGTACCGCCTCGGCGGTTGGCGGAAGTGGAGGTGTTTCTGGCGATCCCGATCGTCTGGTATATCCGGGTCTACGCCGGAGTGGGTCTGAAGCACGTCCCGTACTACCATAAGAAGTGAATCGCGTGAAACCTTCCTCCACGTCCTGGGCTCAGGTCTACCTTTGCATCTCCCTCACCACGATGGCGGCGCTGCTGCTCGAATTGTCGCTCACGCGCGTGTTTTCGGTGGTCTTCTACTATCACTTCGCATTTCTGGCGATTTCACTTTCGCTGTTCGGCTTGGGCGCCGGCGGCGTCTTTTCCTACGTTGTCGCGGGCTGGAGAGTGCCTCTGTTTACCCGCCTCGGGCGCCTCAGCGCTCTGAACAGCCTGCTGGTGTTGGTGGCGCTGGCGGTGATTCTAGGAGAAGCACGGGACCCGAGCGGCTTCGACCTCGCCCTGGTGTATTTCACCTCGGCGCTTCCGTTCTTTCTGGCCGGGACCATTGTGTCGCTGGCGGTCTCGGAGACTATCGAGCGGGTTCACCGCGTCTATTTCTTCGATCTGCTGGGAGCAGCCGGCGGATGCCTGCTCCTGTTGCCGCTACTGAATCTGCCGCAGGGCGGGCTGAGCACGGTGGTCGCTGCGGGGGTTCTGTTCGCGGTAGCTGCCGCCATCTGGCACAGCATGGACGGGTCGGTCGCCGGGCGCGCGGGTAGCGTCGCCTTGGCGCTGGCATTGGTGGCCTTTCTCGCCCTCAACACCAGGGTTCATTTGCTCGCGATTCGTTACGCTAAGAATCAGAAAATCGGGCAGGAGTGGTTTGAAAAATGGAACAGCTTCTCCCGCATCGCCATCGCTAGGGAAAAAGGATCGGGCACGCCGACCATTTTTATCGATGCCGACGCCTCCACTGCCATCGCCGGCTTCGATTTCGATCACCTGACTCCGCGTGCCCGCCATGATCTGCTCGAGCAAGGACCTGCCCTGCCCTACGCGGTACGGCCGCGGGCTCGCACCTTGATCATCGGGCCCGGCGGCGGCTGGGATGTGGCGCGCGCGCTTGCTTCCGGCAGCCATGACATTACCGGCGTCGAAATCAATCCGATCATCGCCGACACCATCATGCGGGAACGCTTCCCGGATTTGAGCCGCCGGCTCTATCTGCGCCCCGACGTGCACATCTTCCGGGAAGACGGGCGAAGCTTCGTCCGTCGCTCCCGTGATCGGTACCAGGTCATTCAGGCTACCTTGGTGGACACCTGGGCCTCCACTGCGGCGGGAGCGTTTGCTCTCTCGGAGAATAATCTTTACACCACCGACGCGTTTCGCGATTATCTTTCGCACCTGACCGACGACGGGGTGGTGGCCTTTACGCGATGGGGCCTGGATCCGCCGCGCGAATCGTTGCGACTGATTTCGTTGGCCATCGAAGGGCTGGCTCAGGTGGGCGAGACCGAGGCGTGGCGCCATGTGATTGTAGCCCGCGAGGGGTCGGTGGCAGGCTGGGGCGCTCGCGATACGGTTCTGGTCTCACGCAAGCCACTTCGCCCCGATGACTTGGAGCGGGCGCGCGACATGATGGCCGCTGGCGGTATCGAGGAGGTCTACGAACCCGGCTCGGACGTTCGAAACCCCTTCCACGATCTGTTGCGCAGTTCTGATCCGGCTCAATACGAAAGCCGCTACACCTTCGATATCACGCCGGTCAGCGACAACCGGCCGTTTTTCTTCTACACGGTGCAGCCGCGCGATCTGTGGAACTTCGTGAAATTCGCCTCGACCGAAACCGCCGATTATAAGGTGAACAAAGCGGTACCACTGCTGTTTGCTCTTTTGGCCGTGAGTCTGGTGGCGACGCTGATCATTCTGCTGCTGCCCCCGGTCGTGCTGGGGACCCGCTTGCCGCGGCAGCCCGGCGTGCTCGGTTTCCTGCTCTATTTTCTCTTCATCGGCTGCGGTTACGTCCTGATTGAGGTCGGCCTTATTCAAAAGTTCGTGCTTTTTTTGGGCCACCCCACCTACGCGCTTACGGTGGTGATCTTTTCGATGCTGCTTTCGAGCGGCTGCGGCAGTTACTGGAGCCGGGGGAAGCTGGCGAGCGAACGGCGGCTGATAAAAGTACTCGGCTGCGTTGCGCTCTATACGGTAGTACTCGCCCCGGTGCTCTCAAGCCTGCTCACCGCGCTAGTTGGCCTGCCCCTGCTGGTGAAGGTAGCGGTGACCGTCGTGCTCGTCGCACCGCTCGGGTTCGTCATGGGAATGCCGTTTCCGGCCGGGCTGGCGCGTCTGGACGTTTGGCATGCGCCTTCGGTGCGGTGGGCCTGGTCTCTGAACGCGGCTGCCAGTGTGTTCGGTTCAGTGAACGCCTTGGTTTGCGCCATTTATTTGGGGCTGGTCGAGACGCTGATCATCGGCGGTCTTTTTTATGTCGCGGCGCTGGCTGTGGCTGGTCGCGTTCCACACCACTCCGACGAAGCTCCGCGACCGGGCGCGGCGCGCGTCGTGTTGGCGAAATAGCTCCTCGCTCAATTTCCCCACTCGACGTGCAGCCGCAATGACCCGATCGAAACCGGGCCTCGGTCACGGTTGAACGCCGGGTTCACCACGTGCTGGAAGTCCGTGGTGATAAAGACTCCTTTCACCAGTCTCACGCTGTAATAGCTTTCGAAGATGGATTCGGCTCCGTAGCGGAGCGTACCATCTCCGATCATGAAATCCAGGCCGCCGCGCTGTAGGTATAAAGCATGCACGCCGGAAATTCCGCTCACCGTCAATGCCGCGGCAGCCGTATCGGAGGGGCGCTTCCAGCGCATGCCGGTCAG
>JAGWQP010000160.1 GCA_028876805.1 Acidobacteriota bacterium
CCCGGCCGCGAAAGGAACGCAGCAGGACAGAAGTTGCTCCCGATCGATGGCGCTAGCGGCGCAGAGATGGAGATTTTTCGGGACCGAGCCCAGCATGGCGGTCACCACCTCGCGCTTCAGCGTGATCGACTCCGCCAGATCGGCTTCTACGTAAACGATGCCTCGCGGGGCCAGTTCCGCGCCGCGCGGCGAAAGACCCGCGGCGAGCTCGAGGACTTGAGTTGCAGCTTTCTCTTCCACGAGCCGGGTCACGGCACGAAAACGAGCGTCGAAAATTGAAGCAAATGCGCCATACTCCCGCCATGGACCTTCGGGTAGTGTGGCGCCCCGCTCGCGCAGCACCGCAAGCATCTCCCTGGACCACGGAATGGTCGTGTATTCGCCGCGCGCAAACGCCGGGATCAGGGCAGTGACGGAGACGCGCCGGAAATCATAGCCTCCCATGGTTCAATCACAGTGTATCCTGCCGGCCGGAGCGCTTCATCGGATGGCTCCGCATACTATTGTTTGGGGTCGGCGGCAACATCGGTGCAGAATGGGGCGGCCATGAGTCGAACACTAGTTTGTCTTCACGTGCTCCTGCCCAAGACGCCACTCCTCGCTCAGGATCAATGGCACATGCGTGGGACACTTCGCGGGGCGACGCCGACGTTACGATCTTAAACGGACAGGTGAACGCCAAGCTGTTTTTCGAAGACTCAAAGGAGTGCAAATCTCGCAGGAGGGTTCGATCAAGGGTGAGAACGTGGTGGTTCGGGAGACGGTTTATCACGGATTTCGGCAACGGCGTGACCTTTCGCGGCCTAGCTTAGCTAGATACATTCCGCAAGGGTCCGAACGGGATCGAAGTGATTATGTTCTCAAACTCGATTGCGACGAACGGGCTGATGCGGACGGTGAGCAAGAGGGTGACCGATCCGCCCAGGCGATTCCGGAGAACGTCGCCGTCCGGCGAGCGTGCCTCATCGATCGAGACCTGACCGAGATTTCTCTAACATTTTCATCGGTTCCTATTGGCACTTCAGCGCCAACCGAGCGCAGGGGCGACAGTCGTTAGAATTGCCTCCATGACATGCGCATTGTAGGCGACGCCTAATTGGTTCGGGACGGTTAGCAAGAGCGTGTCGGCTGCCGCGATCGCCTCGTCTTTCTTAAGCTGTTTGATCAAAGTATCCGGCTCCGCTGCGTAGCCACGGCCGAAGATCGCTCGAGTGTTGTCGTCAAGAAATCCGATCTGGTCTTCATCACGGCCTCCTTGTCCGAAATAGATACGATCCCGATCGCTGATTAATGCGAAGATACTGCGGCTGACGGAAATTCGCGGCATACGAGCGTGGCCGGCCTCCTTCCATGCTGCATGGAAGGCACGAATCTGGACGGCTTGCTGGATGTGGAACGGCTCACCGGTCTCGTCGAATTTGAGGGTTGAGGATTGCATATTCATCCCGAGCTTGGCGGCCCAGGCCGCTGTCGCATTGGTTGCCGCCCCCCACCAGATACGATCACGCAATCCATCCGAGTACGGCTCAAGACGCAGCAGCCCGGGCGGATTCGGAAACATCGGACGGGGGTTCGGCTGCGCAAAACCCTGGCCGCCAAGCAGCTCGAGAAATTCTTCGGCGCGCCGCCGGCCCATGCCTGCATCGTCCTCGCTCTCCATCGGCCGGTGGCCAAAATAACGCCACCCCTCGATCACCTGCTCGGGGGAGCCGCGGCTGATGCCCAGTTGCAGACGCCCGCCAGCGATGAGATCCGCAGCGCCCGCCTCCTCCGCCATATAGTGAGGGTTCTCATACCGCATGTCGATGACGGCGGTGCCAATTTCAATCCGTCTCGTCTTGGCTCCGATCGCGGCCAGCAGTGGGAACGGTGACGCCAGTTGCCGCGCAAAGTGATGAACACGAAAATAGGCGCCGTCCATTCCAAGTCGCTCGGCCTCTACGGCGAGATCGATGGACTGAAGCAACGCGTCAGCTGCCGACTGCGTTCGTGACTGCGGAGAGGGTGTCCAGTGACCGAATGAGAGGAAGCCAATTTTCTTCATCCAAGATAAGTCTACTGTTCTGTTCGGTGATTGAGGGACGCGGACCTTACGTCCAGTAGTGGGACGTTTCCCCTGGCAGCGACCCATGCCGCCGACTGCTGGTGGTCAACTCCTCGATGACGCGCCACCTCGGAAGTTGACAGCAGCCAGACAGAAAGACCAGGGCACCCAACACCGGATCTCGCGCCACCGCTGCATCGGGCCCACCCGCCGCTATTATCGCATCGGCAGACCAGGCCGTTCATGAGGATGGCGTGATCGCGCCTTAACCCAGCGTCTTGCGCCCGCCGAAGACGGTGTCGTACCAGGCGCGCACACTTAATTCGTTGAGAACAGTAACGTCCTCGCCGCGCGGGCCGAAGGCGTCGATCGCCTGTTGGGAGTGATCGGCGTACTGCGCCTCGGCTCCGTGCTGCACCATGGGCACGCCGATCCTGGAATTGATGAACTCCTGTACAGCCAGTAGATGCGCTCCTCGGCGGTGGGGTTGGCCGAGCAGTGTTTCGACAGCCGCGAGGTTGCGTGCGGGCGCGTCCACGTCGATGATGTCGTACAGATCGTAATCGGCGTGGACGTAACGGCCCTGCAACTGAAGGCAGCCGTAGTGGCGCGACTGCCGGTTTGTATCCACGCGATAGACCGATCCGAGCAGCCGCGCCATTGCCCTCCAGGCTTCGAGCGCCTTTGGGACTTTGCCCGGTTTGAACGCGTTGGAGTGGAGGTTGGGATCGATCACCAGGCCCGCCAGTTTCCAGGGTGGAACGTCGAGGTCCGCGGTTTTGGCTTTGCAGTCGATGCGCTTGGGCGAGTATCCCGGCAGTCCGATGTAAGGCAACGACGCGGGGTTGGTGCGGCGCACGAGGATCCAGGACTGGAAGTGGCGCGCCGCCTCGAGAAATACCGCCTTATCCTGCGGGCGCATATAGCGCGAATCTATCCTATCGCGGGCAACGCCGCAAGTTCGCTGAAGCGACGCGGAGACGGAATATCGGTAGCGACAGAGTTGCGGTAGCGCCGAATCACACACTCCCAAGCGCGATGTGCGGCCTCTAGCAACATCGGTGGTTCGGTGACTTCACGCCCGGTGCCTGCTCACCCAACACTACGGCATTGAAAGGAATCGCACGATTTCGTGTAGGACACGAGCACTCTGGTCCGTTTGGAAAAGAAACTGAGCGTGCGCGGAACCATCCAGGACGATCAGTTCTTTCGGTTCTGGAGTCTTTTCGTACTGAGCACGAATGCCGGGAAGCCGCAAGCCAGCATCGTTGGCGTCATCGCGTGCAACGAGGAATAAGGCCCGCGATTTCAGCTTTTCTGCAGAGAGGTTCGGCGCGGCGCCGAGAAATACTACGCGATCAATTTCCCCTGGTGCAGACTTGATCGACGCATCGCCAGCCGCCCCGCCGCCAAAGCTGCCTCCAACAACCGATACTGCTTTGGCACCATGCGCCTTCAGGTAGCGAACTGCAGCGAGCACGTCATTTTCAAAGGTGCGTTATCGAAATCAGCCTGGAGGGGTCCCGTCGAGCAGCCGAATCCACGGAAATCGATTGCCAGAACGCGAAATCCTTCGGACACAAGAGCGTTAGCCTGGACTCGCCAGCTCTCCTTGTTGAGTCTGCCGCCGTGAGCGAGCACAACCGCACTGGCGCCTTGGCCATAGAGATCGGCGCAAACTCGCCCACCATCTTCGGCAGGAAACGAGATGCTCTCCTGTC
>JAGWQP010000161.1 GCA_028876805.1 Acidobacteriota bacterium
CTCGTCTTCGAGGAGTGGCAACTCCTAATGAAGGAGCATATTCCTCCGCCCTTCGACGTACTAGCGGCGGACTGAAGTAGGCGCAGTGTCGGGTGTTGGGGCTTCGGGCCGTCAATGACCGCTTTCGAAGCGGTGGACCTCACCGGACCTGACAAATCGGGAATGACGCATTTTCACCCAATTGAGCCGATCCTGACCTTCTTGCGAACGGCAGGTGTGGGGGCACGACGGACCGTTCCCGCCGCCTAGGCTGAACGCTGGCTGTGGGTTCAGAAAGGAGACCATCCGCGGAACGCGCCGCAACGAGCGAGACGCGCCGATTCCAGACCTTCCCGCCCTCGCCCCAGAACGGGAGAGTTCGACAGGGTAGGGACAGCTGCGACCGCCGAAAGGATTGACCACCATGGGGTAATATTCGCCGCTTCGCGGCCTGGAGGCCGCTAGCGTCGGCGGCATGCGGAAATCGGAAAGCTGGCGCACCGCGGCCAAAATACGGCATCACCATCGAGCCGTCCACGCCTGAGAGATGGAGCGCCGATGACGGATCGAGCGCGCACTTCAGGCGTTTGTCTTCGTCTTGTGGCACCCGCCTCTGCAAGGAACTTCCGATGAGTAATCTTACGACCCACCAGCAGACGATGCTGGCCGCCTGGCAGCAACACACCTACGCCGAATTCGGACTCAAGGATCCTGAGGCAGCCCTCGCTTCAATGACCGAGGACCCGTACGTACTCAACATTCCGTCCGGGACGGGCGGGGTAGGTCGCGCAGCCGTGCATCAGTTCTATGCTGATCAAATGCTGCCAAATCTACCTCCGGATCTTGAACTTGTTTCCCTTTCTCAGATCTTCGGCGACGATCGAATTGTCGAAGAGTTCGTGATCCGCTTTACGCATACCCTCAAGATGGATTGGATGCTCCCGGGCGTGTCGGTCACGAATCGCAAAGTTGAATTCGTCCTCGTGGGCATCGTTGGGTTCCAAGGCGGCAAGGTGGCCAGCGAGCATCTTCTTTGGGATCAGGCCACGGTGCTCTATCAGTTGGGAATTCTGGATCACCCAACGGCAGCGGCCGGTGTTGGAAGCGCAGCGCAACTTCTCAAACTGTCGCCTCGGCCGGTGACTGCCTGAGAAGCGAGCAGGCCGACTGAGCTCGCCCAGATCGGGACGCCTCAGAGATCGGCACGAAGTGAAGGATTTAGTGGGGTTGGGCCGGTAAAGTCTGACGGGTGCCAAAGGTCTCCTTTCTTTCCATCCACCTGCGCTGATCCCAATGGGTGTTCCGAATGGCAGGTATGGGGCACTTTGACCCGTTCCCGCCGCCCAGGCTGAACGGCAGGTGTCGGTTCAGTTAGCCGACCTCCGCCGGAGCGAGCGGGAACGGTAAGGATATGCCGATTGCAGACCCTCCCGGCGTAGTCTCGGAACAGGCAAGTTCGACCCAAAGCGGTCGCTTGCCTGAGCGACTTGGGCCAACCCGATCGCTTGCCCCGATTGACCACAAACACCATCCACAATCGATACGAGATCGACTGACCAGGCTGCCTTACGGGCGGGATGTTCCCACGATGCCGTGTCGCGATTTACACTTACGGGCGACAGGGCTCTGCAACACCAGACAAGAAATGATCACGCGATCGTATCGACGATGCCGCCATCGACCCGCAACGCGGCGCCGGTCGTTGCCGAAGCTTGCGGCGAGACCGCGTAGACTACGATATTGGCAACCTCTTCGGGCGTGGCAGGCCGCCGGATGATCGAAGACGGCCGGGACGCCTCGACAAACGCCTGGGCGGCCTGTTCAATCGACTGACCGGCCTTGGCCGCCGACTCTTTCAGCATATTCTCGACGCCTTCCGACAAAG
>JAGWQP010000162.1 GCA_028876805.1 Acidobacteriota bacterium
GTCTCCGGGCGGAGCGAACACTATTTGCCTATCATCGCCGAGGGGGGCGCGATGGGGGGTTACTTCGGGCGGCGCGATTTTCAAGGCGACGCCGCATCTAGCGCATCACGTCTTTTATGCAAACAGGCGGACCTGCGAGTTCAGCGCTGTCGCTGCAGTGATGCGGGCCAAATGCTCCCCTCACGACTCATAGCGTCTTTTTCTTAACAAGTATCGAAGGGCCGGTAGCGGCTAACTCTTTGGGTTAGATAAGGAGGGCAACATGCCACGACGCTTGTCGCTCGCAGTGATTAGTGTGTTTTTGGGCATCCATCTGGTTTACGCCCAAGTGACGACAGGGACCATATCCGGGGTCGTCCAGGATGCATCGGGAGGGGCCATCGCGGAAACAGCGGTCACGGTGAGGAATCTGGATACGGGAACCGCCAGAACCGTCAGTACCGACGCGGGGGGCCGCTACACCATCCCCGATTTGCCGGTGGGTAACTATGAAATCCAGGCACAACATCCGGGCTTCCAAACCGAGGTCAGAAGCGGCGTCAACCTCACGGTGGGGCGCGAGGCTCTGGTCAACGTTACTCTCAAGGTGGGACAGGTGTCCGAGAAGATTCTGGTCACCGGAGAAGCGCCGATCGTAGAATCGACCACCTCCGCCATGAGCGCTCTGGTCGACGAAAGAACCATTCGGGACCTGCCGCTGAACGGCAGAAGCTACGACCAGCTCGCGCTCATTCAACCCGGCGTCGTGAGCATGGGCGCGGGGCAGGCCAGCGCGGCGTTCGACTTTGGCACGGGGACGCGATTCAGCGTAGCCGGAAGCCGGCCCTACGCCAACAGCTTCCTGCTGGATGGAACCGACATCAACGATCATGCCAACGGCACACCGGGCGGGTCCGCCGGAACCAATCTGGGAGTAGACGCGATCCAGGAGTTCAAGATTAACACGAGCGTGTCCCCGGCAGAATACGGTCGGTCCTCGGGCGGCGTGGTCTCGGCGGTCACGCGGCCCGGCACCAACAGCCTGCATGGCGAGGCCCTAGAGTTTATCCGCAACAACGATCTGGATTCGCTCGGTTACTTCGATCAGACAAACCACGGTGGCACCGGCTCCATTGCCCCATTTCGGCGCAACCAATTTGGGGGCAATCTCGGTGGAGCCATCAAGAAAGACAAGACTTTCTTCTTCGGTGCATACGAGGGTCTCCGGCAGGGCAATGGAACCAATATCGGACCTGAAGTGCCGACCGCCCAAACCCTGCAGGGAATCCTGCCGCTGAGCATCGTTCCGACAGACCCAAAAGGCCAGCTCGGAAACGAGCAGGCGAGATTCTGCACGATAAGGGGTGATTCCTGCTATATCAACGTGAGCCCCGCGGTGAAGCCGTACTTGGCGCTCTTCCAGGCGCCGACACCCGGGCTGCCCACCTCAGACCTTGGCGACGGCACGGGAATTTTCTTTGCCGCGCCCCTCCAGGTGACCAACGAAGATTATTTCATGAACCGCCTAGACCACCAGATCAGCGACAAAATGAGACTCTTCCTCAGATACAGTTTTGACAACGACTCGAACGTGATTCCAAACGTCAACGGCAGTTCCATTGCCAATGAGCAAGACGTTTCCCGCCGGCAATATTCCACGATTCAGGCAACCAACGTTTTGCGGCCTAGCCTGGTCAATTCGGTCCGTGTCGCCTACAACCGGACCTACCAAAACTTCGATGATGTGGTGACCGACCCGCGGGCGGCGAGTCTGAATTTTCTTGACGGCCAACACATCGGGACGATCTCCTTTGGAGGCCAGGGGCTTTCCACGAGTCCGCTGAATTTCCTGGGGGTGGATAACGGCGCACCCCGAATTTACTGGTATAACCTGTTCCAGGCGGGAGATGATCTCACTTATGTCAAGGGAAAACAAAGCCTCAAAATGGGCGTAAATGTCGAACGAATCGACGATAACGAGATCAGTTCCGGTAACAGCAGGGGCGACTACACATTTCTAGACATACCGAGCTTCCTCGCCAACGTGCCGATTCGTTTTGACGCTCCCCCAGCGAACGCCTCGGACGCCTACCGGGGCCTCCGGGAAACCCTGTTCGGGGCCTACGTGCAGGACGACGTTAAAGTGAACCGGCGCCTCACACTCAATTTGGGCTTACGGTACGAATTCCTCACTGATCCCAAGGAAGTCAATGGAAAGATGGCCGATCTGTTGAACCTGACGGATCCGGCGCCCACCGTCTTGAAGAACCATTTCTTCGGTATTACGAAAAAGGACTTCGAGCCAAGGGTCGGACTGGCGTGGCAGCTCAACGGAAGCGGAAAAACCGTCTTGCGGTCGGGGTTCGCCGTTCTCCATGACCACATCTTTCCTTATGCTTTCGCGACAGCCTCCTCGGGCATTCCTCCCTTTTTCAAAACGCTGAGCGATCTCGAAGGCCCGACAAACCAGCCGGTTTTCCCCAGGGATACGAATCTGCTGAACGGCCCCTCACCGCTCCAATTCGGAAGCTGGCTGGCGACCAACAAAGAGCCAAGCAAGATCCAGTACAACCTGACGTTGCAGCAGCAAGTCATGAAGGACACCGTGCTCGAAGCCGCCTTTATCGGCTCTGAGTCCCACCATTTGCAGAGAAACGGGGAGTGGAACACGCCGGTTCCCATCAGCCCCGGGGTTTTTCCGGCTGTGTTCAATCAGGCGAATCGCATCAACCCCAACTTTGGCTCGCTTACGGTGGCCCGATGGGATTCGAATGCCGATTACGATGCCTTACAGATCACCCTGAGGCGCCGCGCAGCCAGCGGATTGCAATATCAGGTGTTTTACACCTATTCCAAATCAATTGACCAGAAATCGACCCTCGCCGGCGGTGAATCCCGCCAGGAACCAAACACCGTGCTCGATTTCCAGAACCGGAATGCAGACCGCGGACTTTCTGCCTTTGATGCGAGACACAATTTTGTTCTCTCGACCACCTATCCGCTGCCGTTCCATTTCCAGCAGAAGGTGTTGGGGGGAGTTTTTGGCGGCTGGACGGTCAACGGAATCGGCACCTTCCGCTCGGGGGAACCGCTTGACGCGCGCGTGGGCTCTAACGTTTCCGCCAACGGGGACCGGTGGTTCCCGGATCGGCCCAACTTGAAGCCGGGCTTCAGCAACAATCCAACGTCCGGAGTTTCCGCGGGTTGCATGATTGGAAAGAGGATAATCCCCGCCGGTACGCCGCTCGGAACTCCGAGCCTGTGGTACGATCCTTGTGCCTTTTCGAGACCGGCGCCAGGGACCTATGGCAACCTGGGAAGAAACACCATGACCGGCCCCGGGCTTCAGGAAGTCGATGCTTCGCTCGAAAAGGTCTTCAAACCAATCGAACGGATGAATATCGAAGCACGGGCAGAGGTTTTTAATCTCCTCGATCATGCCAATTTTTATATTCCTGGGTTCAACGTCTTTGCGGGAAGCGCCGGTGTGATTAGCCGGCTGATCTCGTACCCAGGCGGCAGGATTATGCAGTTTGGTTTGAAACTGCATTTCTAAGAACTGCGGGTACAGACGTCGAGAGCACAGAACGATGGCGGCGGGGGGTGCAAACCGAGCCGCCATCGTTACCGTGAAGCCACCTGCACGCTTACTTCGCCGCCAGGGCCGCTGCGATTTCCGCTTGTTTGGCGGTCGTGCCATGTCCGCAAGCGATCGTGGCGTCCGTGATGCCGTATTTCCTCAGCACCTCGCCCACGGCGACGGTCCCCGGCGAACGCTCGATCGGACCCCGGGCTGAGATGAGATCGGTGACGTAAAGAATATTCCCCGTGAGGACGTGGGCGAGGAGAAAGCCGCGGACATGCGGATTGGTGATGTTGTATATGTGAATTTCCGTGGTATCGTCTCGGAGCGTCATCTGATCCGTGACCTCCAGGATTTCCGCTTTCCGCAGCTTCTTCTTCTCTAGGTCGTCGGAGACGATTGTGTGCGGCGCCCGGACATCCTTTTCGAAATAGCCCTTATCTCCGCTCGGCACGATCACTTTGGCACCCTCGGCCACGAACGTTCACATGCCGCCGGTGTGGTCCATGTGGTGGTGAGTCAGAACGAGATACCGGATCGGCTTGTCGGGATACTTCGCCTTGGCCGCATCGATCACCCAACGCGATTGCAGCTCGCCGTAGGGCGCATCGAAGATGATCAGATAGTCTTTCAGGGCGATAATCAGATTGTTGGCGGTTCCCCCCTCGACGTGCTGCACATTGGGCGCAAGATCTACCAGCTTGAGACCGCCGCCGTCAGGAAAAATGACGTTGTCGCTGTCGGTGAACCGGGTGAGAAAGAGCCGCCGCAATACCCACTGGTACGGCACATTGCCGGTGGCCGGCGCCTTGGCCGTGGCCTTCACTGCCTCTGGCACAGCAAAAGCGTCCTCCCCGATTGCCGGATTGGCAGTGATCTCCCGATACGTAAGTCTTGCAACCTCTACATCGTTGACCCGGTAAGATAGTGTCTTCGCGATCTGCGCGCCGCCAACCGTTTGCCAGTCCCCCAACACGAGATCGTAGTTCGAATCGCCGTGGATGTTGTCATCATCGCGCGTGCGCACGGCGGCGGGCAGATGTGTCTTGCGATCGAACAGGATCGTGAATGTCGTTCCGCCATCTGCGAAGGAGACCGCCGGCAGCGACTGGTGCCCCAGCCGCTGTGTTCCCGCGGGATGCACATTGCCAGGTTCTTCCAAGGCTTTGACCAGCAGCCACGGTGAGGCTCGCTCCAACTCACGCTGAAGAGCGGCCACGCGGATGCCGGACATCGCCTGGCTGCCCTTGTCGTCGGTGACAAATCCTAGAGTGGGCAGCACGGTCTCGGTGTACTTCAACTTTACCGGGTCTGGGTATTTCTGATCGCGGTCCCAAGCGGTGCGCGCCCGGCCCCCAGCGAGATCCCAGGTCGTTGTGAAGGTCGCATCTCCCAGGAACCGCGGCTCACCGTTGGCAACCAAGGACTGCCCCGGTTCCCAGAACTTGGCGACGCCCGTGATGGCGAGGCTTTTCAATGCCTTTAACTCGGCGCCTCCTTGCGCCGCGAGGCTTTTCAATGCCTTTAACTCGGCGCTTCTCTGCGCCGCGACGGCTTGCTGGACCAGATCGCCGCCGTCTTCTTTAGCCAGCGCCGGCCGCTGTTGGCCGAGCGCAACCAGCAACGGAACCATCGAGATAGCGTATTTCATGGGTCTCCTCCCCTTCATTTATCGTCGGGCGATCACGCTTTCCGGGAACTCCTCACTTGTCTTCGACGCGAGATCCCTTGAGCATGTTCGCCAGGCTGTAGTTTCCTTCGTGACACGCGTATTCATAAAGACGGCCCTCGCTCCTTACCATCGGAATCGAGGCCGTCCACTTTCTGGTGAATGTCGCCGGATCGTCCACCGTGACTTTGTAGTCGAGCAGGTTGGCGTCGACGCGCGTGAAACGCTCCGTTAGATGGAGATGCGAGGTCTCGCTATTTCGATACGGTACGCCAAATCCGGTCACATCCCGATCGGGAAAGTTCGTCACATCCACCACCAAGGTGTTGCCCTCCCAGTGGCCCCGGGAATCGCCCATCCATTGCCGTATGTTCTGGCTGATGTGAGGCCGGCCGTCCAAGAGAATGACGCGAACCTCGTGCATCAACTCCGACAACAGCACCACCGACCCGGGAACCTGCAAAATCTCATAGTTATTGTTGTATCCGCCCGGAAGCATGGCGTTGGGAAGCCCTCGGGTGATGCAGCGGGTGACCACGCTGATGTCCTCATAGGAATCAAACGGGCCGTTGCCAGAGGAGCCAATCGCGGTCGGGCCGAGCCGCCTGAATCTCTCGTCCTGTCTGCTCTGGCCAGCGGTCGTTAAGGGAGGTAGTTTCCCATCCGGCGGATCGACAATGAGCGACGTTCGCCTGGTGGGCACAACCTTGGTTCCCCGGTCGAACCAAAACTGGTTATAGGTCCCAGGATCGCCGGCCGCCGGGGGACGATCCACGCGATTTTGAGCGGCCCTCTGTTCGATTGCGGCGGCTTCCTCGTTGGTAAGAACCGGTTCTCCGGAAAGCTCCGCAGGCCGCTCCAACGTGGTAATCGTCGAATTGTTCCAAACGCCCTGGAAATCCGGGTCCCCCCAAGGGGTCCGGATTGGAACCCGTGGTTTGCCGGCACTCGCCGCTTTCGGGTCATGCTTTTTCGGTCCTTGTTGGGCGAAGGCGGCGAGAGCAGCCGCCATCAGGAGGATGCTGGTTTGCCTGCGCAACATTGACCTATCATAGAGCGATTGCGCCCGCTTTATCCATCGGGTAGGTTCGGGAAGTGTGATACTGACGGTAATCTGAGGGCAAGGAGGCAACTATGAGCAAGCACGATTCGGCTCGCCGTGCGTTTTTGGTCCGTGCGGCCGCTGGAGCGGGGGCCGTTGCGGGGGCTGGACTGTTGCCCGACGCATCCGGCCAGAACCGGGGAGAGCGTCATGAAGCACCCGCCCAGTTGCATTCGAGGGGCGGCGCGTTTTTTAACCAGGAGGACGCCGCCACAATTGCGGCGTTCACCGAGCGGCTGATGCCTGGCGCAGCGGGCAAGCCGGGTGCGCGGGAGGCGGGGGTGCTCCGCTACATCGACCTGGCGCTCGCCGGGGCCTACGCGGATCTTCAGGACTTCTACCGGCGCAGCCTTCGACAACTCGACGTGTACTGTCGCAAGACCTATCAAGAGTCATTCCGGCGGCTTGACGCTGCTCGTCAGGATGAAGTGATCACAGCGCTCGAGCGAGACCAGGTAACCGGGTTTACATGGCCTAGCGGGCTGGAGTTCTTCAACATCATCCGTACCCATACGATGGAAGGCCTTTTTGCGGACCCGATTTACGGAGGCAACCAAAACTTCGCAGGTTGGCGCTTGGTGGGATTTCCCGGTGCACAGTCGATTTTCACGCCGGCCGATATGCGAAGCCGGCAGGCGTTCACGCGCGAGCCCATCATCGGCCTCGAGGCGTCCGACGAGAGCGCGAAGGGGAGGGCATGAGCGATGGCAACTGAGAAGACCGAAGTCGTCATCGTCGGTGTGGGCGCAGCCGGCGGAATCCTGGCGGCGGAGCTCGGTAAGGCAGGCATGAAAGTCATTGGCCTCGAGCGCGGCCCACGTCTCGCCACGTCTGACTTCACCCCACACGATGAGTTGCGCTACTTCGAGCGGCAGGAGCTACGCCCTAGCGTCAAGCGCCAACCCGTCACCTGGCGGCCGAACACGAACGCCCGCGCAAAGCCGCTTCCGGTGCTCAATTACGGCAACCAGGCGGGCGGCGGCACGGTCCACTACGGCGCAGTCTCGTGGCGTTTCCACGAGGATGACTTCCGCGCGCGGTCGCGAACAATCGAGCGCTACGGAGTCTCGGCGATCCCGGAGGGCTCGTCGCTCGCCGACTGGCCGTTGACCTACGGGGATCTGGAGCCCTACTACGATCGCGCCGAGTACGATCTCGGTGTTTCGGGCAAAGCGGGCAATCTCGAGGGGCGCAGGATCGAGGGCGGCAACATCTTCGAGGCGCCGCGCCGCCGCGAGTATCCGCTACCGGCATTGCTGCCGGATCAATCCGGGGTCCTATTCGAAGCGGGCGCTCGCAAGCTCGGGTATCACCCGTTTTCCACGCCGCGGGCCATCCTCTCCCAGCCTTATCAGGGGCGTCCGGGATGCACGTACTGTGGTTTTTGCCAGGCGTTCGGCTGCCATGTCGGCGCAAAGTCGAGCATCCTGGTCACCAAGCTGCCCGAGGCAGACAAGACCGGGAACTTCCAGTTGCGCACCGGGACCATGTGTTACCGCCTGAACAGTGACAACAGCGGGCGCGCGACCGGAGTCGCCTACTACGGCCCAGACGGCTCGGACAACACCATCGAGGCCGATCTGGTGATTCTCGCCCCCTTCATCTACGACAATACGCGCCTGCTGCTCGTTTCCAAAACGGCGAAGTTCCCGAACGGTTTCGCCAATTCGAGCGGCCAAGTGGGCAAACATTTGATGGCCCACATCACGCCTCGCGTTTTCGCCACCTTCGACGACCGGTTCGTGAACATCTACATGGGGCCCAGCGCCCAGAAGCATAGCCTCGACGATTTCAACGCGGACAACTTCGATCACAGCGGCTTGGGCTTCATCCGTGGCGCGCAGATCTCCGTCTCTCCGGCCGACTTGGAGGCCGGCCCGATCGGCGCCGCCATGAGCATGGACCCTCCACCCGGAACCCCGCGGTGGGGCGCCGGGTATCGCGACTTCCTGGCGAAGTACTTCGCGCGACATGCCGCGATCGTGGCACAGACGGAGAATCTGCCCTACGCCGACCAGATGATCGATCTCGATCCGGACGTGCGCGATCAGTGGGGCTTGCCGGCGCCGCGGCTGACCTATGATTGGCGACGGGAGAACGAGATTACACGGGTCGAGTTCATGGCGCGGAAGTTGGAAGAGTTGGGCCGCGCGATGGGCGCCACACGGGTGTGGCGTGGGCGCATGGGGCCGGGCGCTCCGGGGGCGCACCACGAGGGTGGCACGCGCATGGGGACTGATCCAGCAACTTCCGTTGTGAACCGCTTCGGCCAGAGTTGGGACGTCCCCAATCTGTTCATCGTCGGCAGCTCTACGTTTCCATCGATGACTGGCTTCAATCCGACGCTCACCATCCAGGCCCTCGCCTACATGAGTGCTGATGCGATCGTGAAGCGCTACCAAAGCAACCCCGGACCGCTCGTATAGTCGACGTGCCTTTCGCATGCCAGGGCTCAGACGCAATCGCCCGCCGAATCCGATCGGATTGAGCTCACCCGATGTGTAAGCAGGTACGAGTCTGGTAGCGGAAGCAATCGACGTGCTCGAGCCCTCGACATTCAGTCCTCGCCGAGCTTGGCTTCGAGAACCAATACAGCCATGAGCTATCATCCGGTCGCGCCAACTGTGAAAGTCGCGTCGCCAAGCTCGTAACGGTAGCAAGCCAACCGGCGATTCTACCCGGAGGAACGCTATACCAAAATCGGCAGAGGACCCTGAGGCACCAGCAGGTATGTCCCAAGTTGTGGCTAACGTGCGCGAGAAAAGCACCTGGGGGGTCGGCCAGAAGCCGGCTGACACCGTGGGGCATGATCGTTGGCCCAAACCA
>JAGWQP010000163.1 GCA_028876805.1 Acidobacteriota bacterium
AGCCAGGACCGATGATCAAGCCCTCCCGACGCCTGCGGGCAATGGAGGGCCTACTGCTGTGGTGGATCGGTTAGTTCTTTGAACTTCTTCTCATCGATATACTTGGAGAACTCGGCTATTCCTTCATTAGCTGGGATCGGTGAACAATTCCCGCGTCGCGACTTGGCGAGCAAAGAAAAGCTGGATGGAATAGTTGAAGGGCCTTCGTACCTAATCGCCTCTCGCGCTTCCTTTAGGCACGATTCCGTCAGAAGTCGCTGGAAGAGTTGTGCAGTCTGTTTTGACAGCGCTCCTCGTTGCTCCGGCGTCACCGCAGAACTGCTTTGGACGTCGGGGTGCAGCGCCATCATGGCAAAGATCCAACGGACGAGCGTAGTCTTCTCTGCCCCAGTCGTCGCGCCGACCATGCACTTGCCGAGCGCGGCAAACCATTCTGTTAGCCTCCGAGCCCCGTTTGCCGTTTCTTCCACCGGCGTGCTTGCGCATCAGGTGCGGCGGCGGTGAAACCTCGGCCTGGTCTGGTTTCTCCGAGCAGGCAGGCGCTCCGGCCTTGCGTTAACGGAGGTTGTTGTGCCCGGGCGGTGCTAAATGTAATCGCGACCCCGCTATGGCGCGACTAGCGGGACCGCTACGCTCGCGGATGCCGTCAGGAACCAGGCCAAACAGACGCGCCCTGTTGAAGCAGCATGTTGATGTGGTGGCGGTCGAAACGGACGGCACCACAGCGCTCACTGGGCGGCGCATTCGAATGACGCGGAAATGACCGAGGACCCTTCTATGTCACCGCTCGAAACGCATAGCGGAACCCGTTCTGCGCAATACTGCGCAATTCCGCCTCGCTGAAACCGAAAGCCCGTGCCGCCAGGCGGTATTCGTCCGTCAGCGAGCAGCGGAACATCCCAGGGTCATCGCTGTTGAGAACGATCGGCACACCGGCGTCGTAGAGCGTGCGGATAGGATGCTGATCGAGCTGTTTCACCACGCCCGTAACCAGGTTGCTGGTGATGCAAATCTCCAGTGGGATGTCGTGCGCGCGCAAGTGATCGAGCAACTTCGGATCCCGAGCGGACGTGATGCCGTGGCCGATCCGTTCGGCACCGAGTTCCAACGCCGCCCAAACCGACTCCGGTCCCATACTCTCGCCGGCATGCGCCGTCAGCCGGAGGCCTGCGCGCTTTGCGAACGCAAACACTTCAGTGAACCACTCGGCAGGTCCACGTTGCTCGCTGCCGCCGATTCCGTAGGCGACTACGCCTTGGCCGGTGCGTTCGGCCGCCAGCTCTGCCACCTGCATGGCCGCCTCGACGCCGAACTGGCGGACAGCGTCGAGAATCCATCTTACTTCAACCGCAGAGCCCTGGGAGGCCTTGCGGATGGCATCGAAAATCGGCCCAAAGTCCTGGCCTTTCCAAAGGACAACTCCCGCCGCCACGATGATCTCCGCATAACGAACGTTTTGGGCGGCCAGGCGCTCCAGGAGCCGGTGCGTCACCAGCGCGTAGTCTTCGGGCGTCCGCAAGAGTTTACCGACCGCAGCGAATGCCTTGAGAAACGCATCGAAGTCAGCGTAGGTATAGAGAGCCCGGAATTCTTCGACCGGCGTAGCCGGATCGAGCTCATGCAGCGTTTCCGGCTCCACCGAGCCTTCCAGGTGTAGATGCAGTTCTGCTTTTGGCAATGCCATCAGGAAATCGGCCATACTTGTTTAAGCCTCTCATGACTGCGAAAGAGATTGAAGCGATTGTTGGGGGATATCACAGCGACGCGTTTCGGATTTTGGGGCCGCATGCTACCAGCACGTATGCCGGCGAGGAGCGCTGGGAGGTCCGGGCGATGCTCCCGCAGGCAGAATCGGCCGAAGTCCTGTGCGGCGAAAACCGCGTCGCGATGGACAAAAAACACCACGATGGCTTCTTTGTGGCAAGCCTGGACGGCGAACCCCGCCGCTACACCATTCGCACCCGTCTTTGGGGCGGGCGTGAAATGGAAATCGAAGATCCTTACCGCTTCGGCCCGCAACTGGCTGATTCGGATCTCCATTTGCACGCCGAGGGCACGCTCTACGAGGCCTACCGCGTTTTCGGCGCGCATCTGACTTGTTCGGAGGGAGTCAGTGGTGTGCGGTTTGCTGTGTGGGCGCCGAACGCACTCTCGGTCGCCGTGGTGGGAGAGTTCAATGAGTGGGACGTTCGTCGCCACCCCATGCGCTGCCGCAATGGCGGCGTGTGGGAGATCTTTATGCCGGAATTGGGCGAAGGCGCCGCCTACAAATTTCACGTTCGCTCCCGGTTTTCCGGCTACCATCAGCTCAAGGCTGACCCGTACGCGTTCTATTGCGAAACCCCTCCGAAATCGGCCTCGCTGGTTTGCGACCTTTCACGCTACCGCTGGAACGATTCGGCCTGGATGGAATCGCGCGCGCGGACGAACTGGCTCAAAGCGCCCGTCTCGGTTTACGAAGTGCACCTGGAATCCTGGATGCGCGGCCCCGACCGGCAGCCCCTCACGTATCGGGAAATGGCCGTGAAGTTGGTGGAATACGTGAAGCTCATGGGTTACTCCCATATCGAACTGCTCCCCGTCATGGAGCATCCGTTTTCGGGATCGTGGGGATACCAGATCATCGGTTACTTCGCGCCCACCTCACGATTCGGCTCTCCCGGCGATTTCAAACACCTCATCGACGCCTGCCACCAAGCGGGAATCGGCGTGATCGTCGATTGGGTTCCCGCTCATTTCCCCAAGGACGCGCACGGCCTAGCCTTCTTCGACGGCACCGCTCTTTATGAGCACGCCGACTGGCGCAAAGGAGAGCACCACGAGTGGGGAACCCTGATCTTCAATTATGGCCGCGCCGAAGTTCGGTCGTTCCTGATTTCGAACGCCCTGTTTTGGCTGAACGAGTATCATATCGACGGGCTGAGAGTCGACGCGGTGGCTGCCATGCTGTACCTTGATTACTCACGAAAGCCGGGCGAATGGATCCCGAACCAGTACGGCGGCAATGAAAATCTGGAAGCGATCGATTTCCTCCGCCGCTACAACGAACTGGTGCACCGGGTGCCGGGCGTCTTCACGGTGGCCGAGGAATCCACTGCTTTTCCAGGTGTGTCCAGGCCCGTTTATCTGAACGGGCTCGGCTTCACCTTCAAGTGGAACATGGGCTGGATGCATGACATGCTGGCATACTTCCGCGAAGACCCCGTCCATCGCAAGTATCACCACGACCACATCACCTTCGGCCTCTTGTACGCCTTCAGCGAGAATTTCGTGCTGCCCATCTCGCATGACGAAGTTGTGCACGGCAAGGCTTCCCTGATCAACAAAATGCCGGGAGACGAATGGAAACAATTCGCCAACGCGCGTGCCTTTCTGGCCTACATGTGGGCGCATCCCGGCAAGAAGTTGCTCTTCATGGGCCAGGAGATCGGCCAGCGCGATGAGTGGAACTACCAGGTTGGCGTGCGCTGGGAGTTGCTGGAGTTCGATTATCACCGCAAGCTCCAGGCCCTGGTGCGTGAATTGAACCGGCTGTACCGGGCAAACCCTGCGCTCCATCAGGTGGATTTTCATTCCTCGGGCTTCGAATGGGTGGATTTTCACGACGCGGAGCGATCCGTGATCTCGTTCCTGCGCCGGGCGGAGGATCCGAGCGACTTCTTATTGTTCTGCTGCAACTTCACCCCGGTCGTGCGCCATGGCTATGAATTTGGTGTCCCCGACGAGGGCCACTACGAAGAGGTGCTGAACACCGACTCGGCCCTCTACGGCGGCTCGAATGTGGGCGCCGGCAGCCCGGTTCGCTCCCAGCCGGTGTCGAGACATCATCGATTGCACAGCATTCGGGTGACGCTGCCACCGCTGGCTGTAGTCGCATTCCGAAAGCATTGAAACATGGCAAAATACGACGCCATCATCATCGGCGCGGGGCATAACGGTCTGGTAACGGCTGCCTATCTTGCCCGCGCGGGACGCCAAGTTCTGGTACTGGAACGGCGCGACATGGTAGGAGGCTGCGCGGTCACCGAGGAACTCTGGCCGGGTTACCGCGTTTCGACCGGCGCCTACCTGGTCAGTCTTCTGCAGGACCGCATTGTGCGTGAATTGGAGCTGGAGCGCTTCGGCTATCGCGTGGATGCCAAGGATCCTGCCTTCTTCTCCGCATTCCCCGATGGACGCCACTTTTTTATGTGGCAGGATCGCGCCAGAACCTTGGCGGAGATCGCCAAGTTCTCACGCCACGACGCCGAGGTTTACGCGGCCTACGAAGACCAGCTCGAGCGGATCGCGCGCGTGATCGAAGATCTGCTGCTGACAACGCCTCCCGCGTTTCCGCCGCGCGGGCCGCTGGATTTTCTGGATTATCTCAAACTCGCCGGTCGAATGCGTAGCCTGAGGTCGCGGGACCTGGTGGCGCTGGTGAAGATCTTCACTCAGAGCGCGGCTGAGCTTTTGGACGAGTGGTTCGAATCCGACGAAGTAAAGGTGACCCTCGCTACGGACGGTGTGATCGGCGCCAACGGCGGGCCACGTTCTCCCGGCACGGCCTACATCCTGCTGCACCATTCGATGGGCGGCGTCGCCGGCCATCGCGGCCTGTGGGGCTTTGTGAGGGGAGGCATGGGCGCGATCGCGGAAGCCATCGCCGCTTCGGCGCGCGCCAAAGGAGCAGCCGTTCGCACCCATGCTGCCGTCGATCGAGTCCTGGTGCGAAACGGCCGGGCGTTTGCGGTGGTGCTGGCCAGCGGTGAAGAGATTGAGGCCACGATCATCGCTTCGAATCTCGATCCGAAAGCGACGTTCCTGCGCCTGATCGAGGAAAGCGCGCTCGAACCGGACTTCGTTTCCACGGTGCGCCGCTTTCGCAGCGAAGGGACCAGTGCGAAGATTAACCTGGCGCTTACTGGCCTCCCCGAATTCACGGCCTTTCCAGCCACTCCCGGTCCCCACCACCGCGCTACCATGCACATCTGCCCATCAATCGAATACGTAGAGCACGCGTGGGACGACGCCAAGTACGGCCGCCCTTCCGAGCGGCCGCTGCTGGAGCTGACGATACCCACCATGTATGATGCGTCGCTCGCGCCGCCAGGCCGCCACATTATGGGCATCTTTCTGCAGTACGCGCCCTACACGCTCCGCGAAGGCGCCTGGGATGAGTTGCGCGAATCCTTCGGCGACCACGCCATCGCGCTCATCGAGGAGTATGCGCCAAACATCCGATCGATCATCGAACGCCGCGAAGTGCTGACTCCGCTCGACCTGGAGCGCCGGTTCGGCATCACCGGAGGCAATATCTTCCATGGAGAAATGAGTCTCGACCAGATGTTCGTCATGCGTCCAGTGGCGGGGTGGGCGCGGTATCGCACTCCGATTCAGGGTCTCTACCTGTGCGGCTCCGGCGCTCACCCCGGCGGCGGCGTGATGGGCGCCGCCGGATACAACTGCGCGCGCGAGATATTGAAGGAGAAAGTGTCGTAAGATCTGGAACCCAACAGCGGCTGTAATTTGCAAGCTTGCGGATGGCTGCGCGCCCGACACTAAGCCGAGGCTTATGCCCAGGCTACTTACCGCAAACCACGCTTGTTGAGGTGCACAATCAGTGCCGCCGGGTCGTCCGAAATGATGGCGTCCACCTTGGCCTCAATCATCTTGTCCCAATCCGCCAGCTCGTCCACCGTCCACGGCACGACCTGTATTCCAGCCGCATGTGCCGCGGCTACCTTGTCCGGGGTGACCAATCGGTAATATGGCGAAACGATTTCCGCGCGGGCTGCGTCCTCGGCAATGGCAGCAAAGCTGCGCGGGTCGGTCTCCGTCAAAGCCGAGAGCCGGATGTCGGGCGCCAGCTTCCGCATCGCCACCAGGGTCCGGAAGTCGAACGACTGCAGAATCACCCGCTTCTCCAGCTTGTACTGGCGAATCTTCACTAGGACCATCCGCGCGAACTCCTCTGGCGGAGGCGTGTACTCCGGACGTTCCGGAAAGCTCTTGGTCTCGATGTTGTAATCGAAAGTGCCACGGCGGGCCAACTGGAACACGTCGTCGAGGGTGGGCATCCGCGTGCCGGGAATCGCCCTCTGGTTGGAGAAGTTCGGGTTCGGCACCGCGCCGCAGTCCCATTGCCGTACCTCCGCTAGCGTCAGCTGGTGAATGACGGCCCCGTTGTGTGGACCCGTGCACACTGGCGTCTCGAGAATCGGGTCGTGCGAAATAACGATAACGTTGTCTTTCGTCACCGCCATGTCCATTTCCAACGCGTCGACGCCTTGCTGGATCGCATACTCGAAAGCAGGCAAGGTATTTTCCGGCATCCGCGCCCGGGCACCGCGATGTCCGTGGACGAGAATCCTCGGCGGCTGCGCGGCGTGGGCGACCAGCGGCAGTAAGCCAGTAAACAACAGAGTCAGGAGCGGCACGAGCATTGGTCTCAGCATACTGCCCCAATATACAGCACTCACGCAACCTGTTGATTTTACGTTGAATCGACGGTGCTTAGAGGTGCAGTGCGCCAATCGTCCACAACTTGTCCAGAACTTCGATACCCAGTTGGCGCGAATCGGCCTCGCACCCTCGGGTAGCTGGTCTTTCCGAGGGAAGCCCAGATTTTGAATGACGTCGGGCGGGGCAACGCACTTCCTTGCCACTCGATATAATCTCATTCCGTGTCGATTCCGGCTAACTTCTTGAGCTACTATCGGCGTCTGTTCAGGCAGTTCTTGCGCGACCTGTTTCGTCCTGGAGAGCTGCAAGCGATTGGAGCCGGGCTTGCCGTCGCGATATTGGTGCTACAAATCTATTTTGGATTGATCCAGCCTTATGTAACACCGTTTGGGCTGATGGTCACCGCG
>JAGWQP010000012.1 GCA_028876805.1 Acidobacteriota bacterium
TTTATGGAGTTGACCTAAATATTGGATTCTCACGCCGTTCTTCGCCAAATGGTTAGGCCGGACGCTTCACAGGCTTGTGTGTTGGGCGGCGTTGTGGTGCGCGAGGCCGCGCTCGCGGCGGCCAACGTCAACGGCAAGAAGCTCGACAACTATCAGCGCATCGCTGAAGCCAACCAGCGTGCAACCGCCGCGCGCCCCGAAGCCGTGCTGCCCGCCATCGCCGAGACGCTGCACGTCACACAGGAGCCCGAGGTGAGCCCGAGGCGGCGAGGCTTGCCAGGGAGACTCAATCCCAGGGCTCGTGCTTGACCGGCGGCGGCAGCCAGATCCGCTCGTATACCCTTTGGAGGTCGTGTTCCTCGGCGATTTCCTGCTGAGGAGAAACCTTTGCGTACTTCGCCTCGGTGGGACCGGAAAAGTTGTGCCGATTGATCCTCGGTGCGGAGATCAGACGGGTTACCGAGCCCCCACATCTCGGGCAGCTCTGGAGGGGCGGGTCATTCATCCCGTGTAGTACCTCGTAGACAACCAGGCAGGGCGTGCATTCGTACTGGTAAACAGGCATAGCCTCCTCCTCCTCCTCCTCGACGCCGGGGGAACCGGTGCCGGCAACGGCGGCCGGCCCAAACTCAGCAAAGGCGCTGCGCCCGTTCCGATCATGTCGGGTCGGAACGGGCGGCACCGCACTACGCCGTCTTGAGATTCCAGATGCGCGCCGCGTTCAGGCCAAAAACCTTCGCCTTGATTTCGGGGGTCAGCTTCGGATAGCCGTACCCTTCGACGAGCTGGTCAGGGATCTGGAACTTCCGGAAGGCCTCGATCTGCCACTGCGGGTTTCCCCACAGGCACGAGTCGGTCCCCCACATCACGTGGTCCTCGCCGAGACCGCGGAGCAGCGTGCCGAGCACGTGGGCGCACTCGAGCGGTCGGTTCGTCACCGTCGCCGCGAAGGTCGAGCCGATCTCGCAGTACAGGTTGTCGCGATGGGGCTTGAAACCCTTCTTGCCCAATACCGCCAGCTCCTCATGGTACGGCCACGCCGAGTGGTAGGCAATGAAGTTCAAGTCCCTGAAGTCGTCCGCGGCCGCGTCGAGATCCTCCGCATGGGCGTACCGGGCCATGAACTGGCCGAACGGGATGCCCTTGTGGCAGCCAATGTTCTTGATGCCTAGCTTCCGGCACTTCTCCCAGATCGGGTATGCCTTCTTCTGATCGTCGAACCACCAGCCGCGGGCCGGGGTCGAGTCGAAAGTGTAGAGCTTCAGCCCCGAGATCTTGTAATTCTCCACGAACATCTGGAGCCGATCCAGCGTCTCTTCGAGACCCTGGTTGGGGGTCAGGCCACCGCCCAGCATAACGGTGCGGTCTGGCCAGCGCTGTTTGACCTCCGCCTGCTCCTCGATAGGGATCATGTCCTTGCCGCCGTAGTCCTCGCGGAAACCGAATGGATTGAAGATCGCGACGCTCGTGTCGCTCTCCTCGAGAATCAACTTCCCGAAGTCCTCGACTGTCATGTCCTTGGTGCCGTTCGGCAGCCCCATGCTCTTGCCGAGGTCGTCGAGGAGATTGACAAACCACATCCCCCTCTCGGTGGTGTTCACGCCGGGGATGTAGCCATCTTTCCGCCAGCAGATGTGGGTGTGGGCGTCGACGATGAAGTCCGCCCCCGGCTTCCGCGTGATCATGATCTCATTGGCCGCGGCCGGTTCAGCCGCTGCAGCTTCTGTAACGTCGAAGAACCCCATGCCGGTAATCTTGTTCACGGCCAGCATGCAAGCAGCCAACCCGGACGCCGTCTGGAAGAAATGCCGCCGCGACAGTCGATTGTTCTCGGCATATACGTCCGCGAACTCGCGGATCCGCTCCCCCATGTTGCCCGCAAGGAAGAGCGATGTCCCCTGCTCCTCAGGGGTCATCGGGCCGTTTGTGATTCGCTTGTAATCTTTGAAGTACTCGAAGACATTGAACTCCATCACCTTTCCTCCCTCTGTTAGGTTATGGTGCCGTCAGTGCAACGCGCGCACCCCCTTTCCTTGAAAGTGATGTCAGTCAGCGCCGCCATTTGTTGGAGTCCCTGTTCTGCGCGCAGTCACACGATGCCGCCCGCAAGGGTATTGGGATACAATTGGGGCACTGGCCAATCAACAAACGACAAA
>JAGWQP010000164.1 GCA_028876805.1 Acidobacteriota bacterium
CCTGGAAGGCGTCGATGGCCTCGCGGTACATCTTGCGCGCCATCATGATGTCGCCCCGCTCTTCCGGTGTAAGCGCGCGCACGGGAGCTGGCGTTTGCCGCGTCTTGTCGACTAGAGAAGTTTCAGTTTGGGCCAGACCGAACCAGCAGGCCGGTATGCCGACAAGGGCGATGAACAAGGGTCTGGAAACCATGACAAACCCCCAGGATTATTTAAACACACCCAGCAACCTGTGGAAGAGACCTTTCTTCTCGGGCTTCGGATTCTGGGGAGGAGGAGATTCCTGTTGCGCGACCTCGCGTCGAACGGTCTCCGGCCGCCGCGCCGTGACCTGCGGGAGGGGACGGCTTTCGGGTGTCCCACGCAGACCATCATCGGATAGCGCAGGTTTAGAGACTGGCGGAGCCGTTGTCCATCCCGAAACACTCGTTACATTTTGCCGCCCCGCGCCATGAAGCGGGCAGGCGGCCAAGGGCTGTGTCCCGGCAATGTACACTTCCTGGCGTTGGGTGGGACACGACGGCGTCCAGAGCATGCCGGATTGCGGATCGATGGTGGCCGACACGATTCCGTCCGGGGCATCAAACTCCTGAGCATTGCGATACTGGCGAAACTGCAGAGCCCGCTTCATGAACTCAGCCCAGATCGGCGCAGCCGAGTGTGCGCCTTCCAGATCGAGCTCCCGGTTGTCGTCGAAGCCGACCCAGACGATGCACAGCAGCTCCGAGGTGTAGCCGGCAAACCAGCCGTCGTGGGAGGTGCCGGTCTTGCCCGCCGCCGGGGCCATAAAGTTGTAGGCGGTCCGCACGCGCACTGCCGTGCCGCTCCGCAGCACCTCCTCCATCAGGCTGGTCATCAGATAGGCCACGCGCGCGTCCAGCACCTGCTTCTCCTGGACCTTGCCCCGATAGAGAACCCTGCCGTCCTGCCCTCGCACCAGGGACAGGAAATCCGGCCTGACGTAATCGCCATGATTCGCAAAGACCGTGTACGCTCCGGCGGCTTCGACGGGCGTGATCTCATAGGCGCCCAACGCCACCGCCGGTGTGGGGTGAATCTGATAATTCATGCCGGCGCGGTTCGCCATCTCGACGACCTTGTCGTAGCCGACCGTCTCGGCAACTTTTACGGTGGCTACATTGAGGGAGTGCGCCAGAGCATCGCGCAGCGTCACGGTGCCGCGGAATTCGTGCTCAAAGTTGTCGGGCTCGTAGGGCTTGCCGTCAAAGAAGAATGTGGTGGGCTCATCCACCACAGTGCTGCTGGCGGTCAACACCTGCGGGCCTCCTTCGATGGCAGAGTTGAGCGCCGTTGCATATACAAACGGTTTGAAGATAGAGCCGGGCTGGCGCTTAGCCATCGCGTGGTTGAGCTGGCTCATTCCATAATTCCGGCCACCGACGACAGCTTTCACCTCACCGGTGTGGGGGTCAAGCGCCACCAGGGCCGCTTGGGGCTCCGGCGGGGTCTGGCCGCGGAAACGTCTCTGCCGGCGGATCTGCTCGTCGACACCCTGCATGCCGATGCGCACGGCGTCGGTGGCGGCGCGCTGAAGATCCATGTCGAGCGTGGTGTAAATGTGGTAGGCGCTGGAGCGGAAATTGTCGTCCCCCAGCTTGGCCTGCAACTCATCCTCGACCAGATCGGTAAAATACGGGGCATCCACCGACTGCGACCCGCCCTTGACTACGGTCAAGGGGGAGTTGACGGCCTGCTCATAGTCGCGGTCGCTGATCTGCCCGTTCTGATGCATCAGCAATAAGACGACATTGCGCCGCTCGCGCGTGCGGTCCGGATACTTGAACGGATTGAAATACGAGGGCCGCTGGATCATTCCGGCCAGGGTGGCGGCCTCCGGAATGCGGATCTGGCTGAGGTCCTTGCCCAAGTAGGCTTCGGAAGCTTCGCCGAAGCCGCGGACCTCGAAGGACCCACGCCAACCCAGGTACACCATATTGACGTAGTCCTCAAAGATCTCTTCTTTGGAAAGCTTTTGCTCCAGCTGCAGCGTGATAATGACTTCGGCAAGCTTACGGGTCCAGCGCTTGTCCTGGTCAAGCCAGAAGCCACGCGCCAGTTGTTGGCTCAGCGTCGAAGCGCCCTGCCCCTTGCGCCCTTCCTTCAAGTCGACGTAAGCCGCCTTGATGATGCGGATGGGGTCGAATCCGGAATGCTGGAAGAAGCGCTTGTCTTCGGCCGAAGTGATGGCATCGATCAATACTTGCGGAATGTCGGCGAATTTGACCAGACGGCGCTTCTCTCGGTTCGGCCCGGAAAGATTGGTGATGAGTTGCGGCTCGAGCTGGTACTGGCCGCGCTGCGTGTTGTCCTGCAGCGAAACGATCGAGGAAATTCGGTTGCCCGAGAACTTGATGACCGCGGCCTCCTGGTCAAAATACGAATCCGCGCCGGGAAAAATCTCGATGGAACCCGGATGGATCTGGAAGTAGCCGGTCGAGTTGGTGTGCGATTCGTTGTAGCCGCTCCGTCGCAATTCCGCCGCGATTTGTGCGGGAGTCATGACATCGCCCACCGCCACCAGTTCCGGCGCGGCATAGAGCTTAGCCGTTTGAGCAAAGGGACCAACGCGCAGCTTTTCGTCAATCAGCCGGGAGTAGTGCGAGTAAAAGTACGTGAAGACACCCAGGCCGAGCACGACCAAAAGGGCGAGGCCCACCACCAAAACCCGTCCGACTGGCCGTAAGACGAAGCGGGCCAACGCGGCGCTTCTCGGGACCCGGACCTTCATTTCATTCATGGCCACTCCCCCTAATTTTCGCACGGCCGAGTGGAACCCGAGTTACGCCGGGGGGAAGATTTTCCGGATGATCCCGCAGTAACGCTTTTGCTCGCTCAGCCACCCTGTGTCGTTCGCGCAACTCGGTGTCCCAAGAGCGGACAGTTCCCCCGTCCGGAGCTTGTGGGAACGTCGTCGTTTCAACCAGATGAGTATCCCCCGTAGTCGTTGGAGTGCTTTTCCCGACCAGATGCTCCACGACCTGTAGTTGATGGTTTTCTTGTGCCACATCGAATCCGATATAGTGGTTGACGTTCACGGGGTTCTTCGGTTTGAGGTTTCTGAGCCGGCTCTCGTAAGCCGGTCTCGGCATTGTAACCTTCAGGAGAACCCTTCTTCATCTCAGCCCTTATACATTCAAACAGCAGTGACCCTTAGCGGGCCCGACGGATGCCCATGGCATCCTCGTAGGCCCTCCGAACCTCGTCGGGCTGCCCGGCTTGAAACGGAAAACCGTTCGTCAGCTGTTTGCCGAGCAGCGGGTGCCTCAACAGCTCCTGTCGGGTCGCACCCTGAGTGAGTATCTTGCGCTCGGCCACCGGGAGCCGAACCGAGCGGTTTTGCTCGGGATCACGGATGATCGCCTTCGGATCTTCGCCACGAGCGATCAGTTCCAGGTCACTTAGAAACCGTTTCCGCAGCATGAGAATGCCACGGTCGCTCGGGCCCAGGTGCTCTTGGGTGCGGTCGGCAATGGTCCCCTGCCCGACCCAGGCGATGAAATCTTGATTCATGATGTGGCTCGAGATCCAACGGCCGCTTTGCTCGTCCCGCACCGGCCCGTGCCAGGCTGGAATCCGCTGCTGAACGTAGGGTTCCTGCTCGCGGGGGACCCGGCTGAACGCCCAGGTGACACTCAGCGTGTGGTCATCGTCGACCGGCACGCGCCATTCAAAATGATCGCCAGTAAATAACGCGTTGGGCCAGAGGCAGACCCGGCCGACCTTCCAAAGGAGGTCCTCTTCGCTCATGCCTTCGCGGATACGGCGGTAGATGAAGCCGTAATCAAATTCGTCGAAGGCCAGCTTCAGATGACGCGGTGAGTACGGGCCCAGCCGGTCCTCCAGCCGCAGGCTCCAGTTCATGTGCATCCATTCGAAGTGCAGCGGGTCGATCGAGTTCTCCTGGCACTGAAACCAATTGCAGGCGACGTCGGCGAACACGATCTGCACAAAGCCGTTGGTCCATGAAAACGGCTCCCAGTCCGGGACCAGCGGGACAGGCTCCGGGCCCAGATAAGCCCAGAGCAACCCGCCCTTTGCTTCAACCGGATACGAGGCGATTCGAATCTTGTCCTTGAAGTCTGCCTGGGGCCAACAAAGATCTTCATAAGGCTGCTCGGTACAGCGGCCGTGCTCATCGAAAAGCCATCCATGATAGCTACAGCGAAGGCCGCACTGTTCCACAAAACCGTAAGTCAGGTCCGCGCGGCGATGTGGGCAGTGGCGGTCGATGAGCCCGAAGGTTCCGCCGAGATCCCGATAGAGTGTCAGGTCCTCCCCGAGCAGCCGCACCGGCTTGATGGACTGGCCCTCGAACTCGCTCACGGCCGCAACCGGCATCCAGTACCGCCGCAACAGATTGCCCATCGGCGTGCCCGGACCAACCTGTGTGAGCAGCTGGTTGTTGGCTTGGTCCAACATCTGCCACCGCCTCCAGCGAATTCATCGTAGCACCCGCTTCCAAGATATAATTGCCTGAGATTTCCAATCGTGGGGAAGTTTCAAGCGCCACTGACGAAAGGATCGAAGGCATGTCGGCACGAGCCCAAGCAGGCCGCTACTTGCTCGCTGGAGTCGTCGTCGCAGTTGTTGCCGCGCCGGGAGCTGCCGCTCAAGCGGTCGGGAAGATCACGATCAACTACCCAACCCGCAGCGGCGCTTCCTGGCCCATGTACATCGCCAAGGAAGGCGGCTATTACCAGAAGTACGGCCTGGACGCCGACCTCAAGTTCGGAGTGCATCCGGCCGGCATCGCCATGTTGGTGAGTGGGGAAGCGGCCATGGCCAACTACTCGCTCGAGCAGAGCATGGAGGCGAGCACCAAGGACGGATCATTCCTGATGATCGGCAGTTCCCTCAACAAAGCTCTGTTCGCGTTGATGGCTCAGAAGAATTTCACCAGCGTCAAGCAGCTCAAGGGCAAGCGGATCGCCGTCGGGCAGCTTGGCGATGCGCCTTACAACTACACCCAGGCGCTTCTCCGAACGTACGGATTCGGACCCCGGGACGTCGAATGGATCCCGGTGGGGACCGATGTGAGCGGGCGGGCTGCCGCGCTGATCAGCGGGCGGGCTGACGCCACCTTGCTGACGGCTCCGAACTATTTTCGACTGGAAGAGCAGGGTTACAAGAACCTCGCCAACCTCGCCGATCACGACGACATCTACGCCGCTACCACCTATCTGTTGCGGAAGAGCAAGGTCGTCAGTGACCCCAACCTGCCCGAGCAACTGATCAAGGCCCACGCCGAAGCCATCAAGCGCTTCTACGATGATGAGGATTTCGCCGTCAAGGCCTATGAAGCCTTTGACAAACAGCCCGAGTCCGACGTGCGGCGGATCTATGAACGCTACAAGCAGGGCAACTTGTTCGAGCGGGTGCCGTACGTGCTGGCCGGTGCGGTCAAGGCGGTGGTCGCCCAACAGTCCGACGAGCGCATCGCAGCCCAGATGAAGGCCTTCGACTTCCGCACGGTGATCGACAACGGCACGGTGGATTATCTGGTGCGCCAGGGTTTCTTTGAAAAGCTGTTCGGGCCCGGGGTCAAAGCCGAGGAGAATCGGAAAGAGAAGCTCGCCATGAGAAAGTAGTTCTGGAGAACGGCAATGGCAGAGATCGTCTTGGGGATGGGTTCGTCGCACGGGCCGCTGCTTTCTACGCCGCCGGAACAATGGGATCTGCGCGCAAAGGCCGATCGGGAAAACCAGAATCATTGGTACCGCGGCAAGACCTTCGATTATGAATCGTTGCTCGAGGAGCGTGCTCCAGGCTTCGCCCACGAAATAAAGGTGGAGGTCCGCCGCGAACGGCACGCGCAATGCCGGCGCGCGATCGAAGTTCTGGGACGCAAGTTCGGGGAGGTAAAGCCGGACGCCGTGGTGATCGTGGGCAACGATCAGCGCGAGTTTTTCGGCGAGGACTTGACGCCTTCGATCACCGTCTACCGGGGCCAGGAGATCGTCAACCAGCAGGACTTGCACCAGGCGCCGGGGCTGGCGATCGCCGAAGTCGGCAACGCGCCCAAAGAAGGCGCCAGCTACCCCGGGTCTCCGGATTTAGCCGATCACATTTTGCGGTCACTGGCCGAGGAGGACTTCGACCTGGCGCAGTCGTCGGCTAGGCCCCACGGGGCCACCCGACCCGGAATTCCCCACGCGTACGGGTTTATCTACCATTCCATCCTCGGCGACAATCCGCCGCCCAGCGTGCCCATCATCTTGAACGTGCATTTCCCGCACAATCAGCCCCGGCTGCACCGTTGTTTGAAGCTGGGCCACGCACTGCGGCGGGCCATCAAGAGCTACCAAGGGTGCGGGCGCGTGGCGATGGTTGCTTCCGGGGGCTTGACGCATTTTGTCATCGATGAAGATCTGGACCGTCAGGTGCTCGCCGCCATGGAAAAAGGCGACGAGAAAGCGCTGGCCCAGCTGCCCGAGAATGTGTTCAAGGTCGGCACCGCCGAAATCAAGAATTGGTATCCGGTGATCGCGGCGATGACCGCCGAAGGTCGGAAATTCCACCAGGTGGACTATGTGCCCTGCTACCGCTCCGAAGCCGGCACGGGCAATGCCATGGCGTTTGTCTATTGGGACTGAAAAAGATGATGCGCTTACTGTTTGTTCTGGGACTGGCGTGCTCTGTGTGCGCTGAAACACCGGTGGAATCGAGCCTGGAAGCACGGTTCCAACTCGACCTCCACGTTTCCGACTCAGCCGTGGCGGCGCTATTACCGGCGGGCTTTACATTGAATGTGGCAACTCAAGGCCCGGCGAAGGACTGTAATCTTCGCGCCGTCTTCATCGATCGCGTGACCATCAACGGGCCGGACGGGAAACCCTCCGGAAAAGGATCGAACCGCCTGATCTACCTGGCGGTGCCGGTGAAGGATCCGAGCGGAATGAACTCTCAGCTCGTGATCGGGGGGCTGAGCGAAGACGCGGCCGATGCGCCCGGACCCTTCGGCGTCTACCTTCCCGCTTCGACCCACAAGATGCAGCGCTCCACCTCGAGCGGCGCCGGGCCGATCGTCGATGCGCAGGACTGGGACTTCGCCGCGGCTACGGGCGAGCGTATCGGCATGCAAATCCGTTATGAGCGGGGCGTGGCCAACAAAGCCAATCCCGCTGATGTCCGGTTCTATTCCGGGAAGAATCCGTCCTTCTATCAGATCTCGCGGCAGGAGCAGGTGCTCGACATCCTGCGCAACGCCACGACCAACCCGCCTGATCGAGTGAAGGACTTCTCCTTCACAGCCGGCGGGGGCAGCTATGCCAAGCTGTTCGATGGCACAGAGAAGTTGTTGAGCTGGGACAACATTCTCTGGATCCATCGCTCGGTGCTGACGCCGTAGGGTCGAGGCGGAGCCGCTTCGGAACCTAGGTCGCCCGCTTTTCGTATAGTAGTGGCAGTAGAAGATTAAGGAGGGCCAATGATCATCCGAGCGATCGGACTTTTTATAGCTGCCGCGGCCGTCATGCCGGCGGCGAATACCGTCACTTTCACCGAAACGATCGCGCCCATCGTTTATCAGAACTGCGTGACATGCCACCGTCCCGGAGAAGCGGCGCCGTTTTCGCTGATCTCCTACGAAGACGTCAAAAAGCGCGGCGCGTTAATCGCTACAGTGACCAAGTCGCGCTATATGCCTCCCTGGCATGCGGCACACGCCTATGGCGAGTTCGCCGAAGAACGCCGGCTCACCGACGCCCAAATCGCGGAATTCGGCGAATGGATCAACCAGGGTATGCCGCAAGGCGATCCCGCCAAAATGCCACGCCTGCCGCAATTCCCGGACGGATGGCACCTCGGCAAGCCCGACTTGGTTTTGGAGATGCCCACCGGCTTCGACCTGCCGGCGAGTGGTCCCGATATCTACCGGAATTTCGTAATTCCCACGCATTTGACTGAGGACAGATGGGTGCGCGCAGTCGAATTTCATCCGAGCGCGCGCAAGGTAGTGCATCACGTGCTCTATGCGTACGTGGACGGCGGCGCACTGGCCAAGGTCGACGGCGCCGACGGCCGGCCCGGTTTCGGCGGCATGGGCAGCATCGGGGTGACACCTGGCGGCAGCAACTCCGGCGGTCTGGGCGGCTGGGCCGTGGGCGCCACGCCGATCTTCATGCCCGAAGGACTTGCGCTGCCCCTTCCCAAAGGCTCGGACTTCGTCTTGCAGATGCACTTTCACCTTACTGGAAAGCCGGAAACGGAAAAGTCCGTGTTGGGCATCTATTTCGCTGATCAGGCTCCCGAGCGGAGGCTGATGGGCTTGCAGCTGCCCGCGCTGTTCGGCTTCGGAGCAGGCATCGAAATTCCCGCCGGCGAGCGGAACTATACGGTCGACGATTCCTTTACTCTACCCGTGGACGTCATTGCGTATTCGGCGGGTGCCCACGCACACTACGTGGCCAAGGAAATGAGAGCCTCCGCGACCTTACCGGATGGAACGACCAAGCCGTTGCTGTGGATCCAGGACTGGGACTTTGCCTGGCAGGACCGCTACAACTACAAAGCCCCTGTGACGCTGCCCAAGGGAACCAGGGTCGATGTGCACCTGCGGTATGACAACTCCGCGGACAATCCCCGCAACCCCAGCCATCCGCCGAGGCGCGTGCAATGGGGCGAGCAGTCGTTCGACGAAATGGGCAGCGTGACGTTGCAGGTGGTCGCCGTCAACAAGCAGGACGAGCCGACCTTGCAACAGGCGCTCGCCGACCGCGCACGCGCGGCCATGCGCAAAGGCATCCAGGACGGTACCGCACAGCGGTTTCAGCAAGAGCGGGCAGGTATTTCCGGCTCCAGCCGCTAGCGGTGCTTGACGCGCGCCAGTCTCTCGGTAACGCCTATTGCTTGATGTGCTTTTCGAGCATCTGCCGCCGCACCACGGCGCCGTAGACATTGCCGGCCCGGTCGACCCCAACCCCCTCGGCGCCGCTGTGCTCCTCGGTGGTTGATTCCATATCTTCGATAAAGTAATTCACCTTGCCGGTCCGGGCGTTCCCGATGCGGATGCCTTTCTTCCACCCGGGCTCGTCTTTGCCCCACGACTCGGAGTCCGCCACGTACATCGTGTCGTCGCTGCCGATGAAAATTCCGCTCGGCCGCCCGAACTGACGCCAGGTATCCAGGTGGCGTCCATCCTGGTCGAAGAGCTGGATCCGATTGTTGTTCCGGTCGCCGACGAACAGCCGGCCTCGGGAGTCGAGAGCGATCGTGTGGGGTGCATTGAGCTCGTCCGGGCCGGATCCTCTCTTTCCCCAGGACTTGAGGAACTTGCCATCCTTGGAAAATTTCGAAATGCGATCGTTGCCCGGTCGTGGTCCGGAGTGCCCTTCGGTGACGAAGATGTCGCCGTTTTGAGCGATCGCCACATCGGTCGGCTCATCGAACAAGCCGGGCTCGGCGCTGGCGACTCCGGCCTTGCCCAGCGTCATCAGAACCTGGCCATCAGGGCTGAATTTGAAGACCTGCATGCCCCTGCCATCCCGGGCTTGTTCGTCGGTCACCCAGAGGTTGCCTTGCCGATCGACCGTGGCACCGTGCGGGAAGACAAACATTCCCTCGCCCCAGGCCTTCAGCAGGTTGCCCGACGCGTCGAACTTGAGAATGGGCGGCTCAGTGCGGCCGGCGCAGGAGTTGTCGTGGCAGCGGTGGACCACGTAGATGCTGCCGTCGGGCGCCACTTCCACGGCTGTGACCGCGGCCCATGGCGTGTCGTGGGGAGGATGCCCCCAGTCGCGCACGGTGCGATAGGGGTTTGGCAGATCGTTCAGCGGTTGGATGGGGGTCTGGGCGAGTGCCCCCAGAGCCAGGACCACGGCCACCGGGAGCGCGAATCTTGATCGACCGAGGGCTAGCATACGGATCCTCCCTTCGCGGGCATCGTGGATTATACTACTTTCGAACCGACCAGCCCGGTCGGCAGGAGGTTTCCGATGAAATACTCGCGTAGAGATCTGGGGCTGCTCTTCCCCGCCCTGGTGGCGGCTGGTGGTTCGGCGCAAACGACGGCGCCGAGCGAGGCAGCGGCGGCGGCCAATACCGTGGAGAAGTTGCCCCTCATCAAGACTCACGCGTATCTATATAACGAAATCCCGGTCACCACCAACGGGAAGAACAAATCGCGCCGCATGTTCACCGCCAAAACCCATACCGGTTTCAAGATCGAGTCGCACCAGAGCGATATCGCTCCCGGCGAAGTCAACCACCCCCCTCACCAGCACCTGCGCGAAGAGATGATGCTGGTGCGTCTGGGAACTATGGAGCTGACGATCTCCGGCAAGCCCTACCGCCTGGGCCCTGGTGACGTCGGCGTGATCGGCTCCAACGAGATTCACAACGCCAAGAACGTAGGAACAACACGTGCCGAATACTTTATCGTCAACATAGGCCGCGACGACGTCTAGCGGCGGCGCGTCTGTCCTCCGGCTCACAGTTCAAATCGTTGCCTGAAATTACTCGGGTCTCTGTTCGTGTTTGATTGATTCCGGAGAACGATCGGTTTGCTCGCCCTGCTCGCGGCCCTTCCGCTTACCGCTCAGGTGAGCGTTCTGACTTATCAATACGAGCTAACGCGCGCGGGCGCCAACCGCGGCGAGATCGGGTTCATGGCTGCCTACGTCAATTCGGGCCAATTCCGAAAGCTGTTCTTCTACCCGGTCGATGGCTACGTCTATACGCAGCCTCTATATCTGCCGAGGGTCCCTCAACCCGCTGCGGCAGGCAGCACATGGTGTATGTGACCGGCCTTCGGATGAGTAAGCCCGCAAATCGCCACTGGAGTGCCGGGCAGAAAAGACTCGCCCCCCACTGCCATCAGTCCGGTGACTGCCAGCATCGGCGGCCAGCCCGCCACCAATCGAATATTCCGGCGTGAGCCCCGGTTTGCCGGCCTGTGCCGGGTGAACTTGGTGGTGCCACAGCTCTCTCCGGGTGACTACCCGGTAGAGATCTGGGTGGCGGGCGTGGCGAGCCACACCGCGACGCTGAGCGTCCGCTAGAGGCGGGGTACAATCGACCCAACGGAGGAATCCGGAATGCCTACATGCGTTCGCATCGCTATGGCGATTTGGCTGGCAAACGCGGTTTCGGCCGGCGACACCGACCCCACCGTCCTGGTCATGGAAGGCCCGGTCCGCGGCAGCCTTCTCAAGCCAAACGGGGCCGTGTTCCGAGGCATCCCGTTTGCTTCCCCGCCGGTTGGCGATCTGCGCTGGCGTCCGCCCGTGCCCGGGAAATCGTGGACCGGCGTGCGCGACGCTACGGCTTTCGGCGCTCCCTGCGCCCAGAACGTGGGCGGGTGGATGCTCGAAAACAGCCAGGAAGATTGTCTCTACTTGAATGTGTGGACCTCCGCGTGGCCGCCGCGATCTCCGCTGCCGGTGATGTTCTGGATTCACGGGGGCGGCAACTATCAAGGCACAGCTTCGACGGCTAACTTCGATGGCGAAAGTCTGGCGCGCCACGGGGTTGTGGTGGTTACGGCGAATTACCGCCTCACCGTCTTCGGGTTCTTGGCGCATCAAGAACTGACGCGCGAGTCACCGCACCATGCCTCGGGCAACTACGGCCTGATGGATCAGATCGCGGCGCTTGAATGGGTGCATCACAACATCTCCCGCTTCGGCGGCGACCCCGGCAACGTCACCTTGTTCGGTCAGTCCGCCGGAGCCGTGGATGCCAACGTTCTGATGACTTCTCCGCTCACCCGGGGTCTATTTCATCGCGTGATCGCCGAGAGCGGCACCGTAACCCGCAACCCCGACGCGGCCACGCTCGCGATGACCGCGCTTGGTGCCGTCATGACCGTGAAGAACGGGCCCGTCACCTACTCGGATGCGCCGGAGCTTACGGAGGCCGAGAGGGGCGGCGAAGCGCTCTTGGGAGCCAGCTTGAACTCCTTGCGTGCCAGAAACGCCAGAGACCTGCTGACAGTCGTGAGCGCGCCGCGGAAGAGCATTGGCCCGGCCAACGGCGTAATCGTGGACGGCTGGGTGCTGCCAAAGTCGCCCGCCGACGTCTTCGCCAGCGGAAAACAGCAGCGGATCCCGCTGCTCATCGGGAACAATTCCCGAGAAAGAACGCCGCCCGAAACCACCCCCGAGGAGGTGACCCAGGCGATCCAAGCCATGTACGGGCCCCTGGCTTTGCGGGCCATGACGCTGTATGCTCCGGCCGACGCTCCCGATCCGCTCTACGGCGGGCGCGCGGCGCAGTGGGTGGTGGACACGATGTACCGCTGCCCGGTGGTCGGCGAATTGATCTGGCATGCTGCGGCGGCCAATCCCGGCTACGAGTACCAATTCGATCACGCTCCACCCGGCCGAGAGGCCCTCGGTGCGGTGCACGGCGCAGAGGTTCCGTACGTTTTTGACGTATTGCGCCCCGGGACGAAATACACCGCCCTGGACAGCGAAATTTCCTCCCTCGTCGAACGCTATTGGACGAACTTTGCCCTTCGAGGCAACCCCAACGGCGGGCAACTTCCCGAGTGGCCAAAGTTCGACCCTTCGAAGCGGGGGTACCTTGAGTTCACCGATCATGGAGCGGTCGCGCGTGATCGGTTGCGTGGGACTTTCTGCGATCTCTATATTGAAAACACGAAGCGGCTGATGGGCCTCTGACCCTTGACTCCGCGTTACCCCTTTGATACTTTTGGTCCGCTGGGTCGATGCTCAGAGGAATCCTAACACTCAGTGGAATCATGTGCTTATCGGCGCTCCTGGCCTGCGGTCAGGGGGCCGGCGAGGCGGGTTCGCTGGCTGCTGCACGAACGCTCATCGATCAGTATTGCGTCGCCTGCCACAACCAGACGCAGAAGACCGCCGGGCTGATGCTCGACAAACTGGATCTGGCTCAAATCGGCAAAAACGCCGAGACCTGGGAAAAAGTGGTTCGCAAATTGCGCGCCGGCATGATGCCTCCCCAAGGGATTCCACGCCCCAGCGCGGCTGCCTCGGAGGCGTTGACGCTGGCTCTTGAGAGCGAACTGGATCGCGCCGCCACAGCCAGACCGCATCTCGCCGCTCCCGGCGTTCACCGGTCCAACCGCACCGAATATGCCAATGCGATCCGCGACTTGCTCGCGTTGGATATCGATCCGGCCGTGTTCGTGCCCGCCGATGATTCGAGCTACGGTTTCGACAACGTGGTCAGCGGGCTCGAAGTTTCCCCGGCGCTGGTTGAGGGCTACGTCTCAGCGGCAGCGAAGATCAGCCGCCTGGCACTCGGGCACGAGACCGGACCGAGCCGCAAGATCTATCACGTTCGTGAGGACTATTCCCAAGAGCAGCACGTGGAAGGCCTGCCGTTCGGTACCCGCGGCGGCATGCTGGTCCATTTTTATTTCCCCGCCGACGGAGAGTACGTCATTTCCTGGGAGCCCGTGCGTACCACCGTGGGAGGCTTGTACGGCGGCGATAGCCAAGATGAACAACTCGAGGCGACCCTCGACGGCGCGCGCATCAAGTTGTTTACAATGGGCGGCGATGTTCCGCTTACCTCGCTCTCGGACAACAACCAAGTGCGGCTCCGCGTCAAAGCTGGCTCGCACGCGGTCGGGGTGGCGTTTCTGGCCACGACGTACGTGCCGAACGTCGATCTGAACCGCCACTACCGCCGTAGCATCCTCGATGACAACCTGATCGACGGGTTCACCTTCACGCCGCAGGTGAGCTCGATCACCATTTCCGGTCCGTACCACGGCGCGCGTCCCGAGAGCACGCCGAGCCGTGACCGAATTCTTGTTTGCCATCCCGCGAATACCGCCGCTGAGCTTGCGTGCGCGCGCCAGATTCTCACCGCGCTCGCGCGCGAGGCCTACCGGAGACCCCTCACCGACCAGGACGAAGAAAAGTTGTTGAGCTTCTATCAAGCCGGCCGCAACCGAGGCGATTTCGAGGACGGCATCGAGCGCGGCCTCGAGTTCATCCTGGCACACCCGGAATTTGTTTTTCGTGCCGAAGCCGCACCCGAGGACGTCAAACCCGGCCAGCCGTATCGTATCGGCAACCGTGAGCTCGCCTCCCGCCTCTCGTACTTCCTGTGGAGCAGAGGCCCCGATGAAACGCTCCTGAAGGCTGCCGAAGACGGCTCGCTCAGCCGCGCGGCGGAACTGGAGCGCCAGGTGCGTCGCATGCTGGCTGACCCTCGCTCCCATGAACTGGTGAAGAACTTCGCCGGACAGTGGCTCGAGTTGCGTACTCTCGAATCGTCGACGCCGGAGGGCACGACCTATCCCGACTTCGACGATAACTTGAGACAGGCGTTCCGTACCGAGGCGGAAATGTTTTTCGAAAGCCTCATACGCGAGGACCGCAGCGTGATCGACCTGCTCGATGCCGATTACACGTTCGTCAACGAGCGGCTGGCGGCGCATTATGGCATTCCGAACGTTTATGGCAGCCGGTTCCGGCGCGTTCAGCTCGACGGCGACCTCGACGTCCGTCGCGGCCTGCTCGGAAAGGGAAGCGTTCTGCTGGCCACCTCGGTCTCCGATCGTACCTCCCCGGTCGAGCGCGGCAAGTGGGTGCTCATGAATATTCTCGGCACGGTTCCTCCCGATCCGCCACCCAACGTACCGCCCCTCAAGCCCGCCGGCGGCGCCAGTGCCGGAACCGAGCAGACCATGCGTCAGCGCATGGAGCAGCATCGCGCTAATCCGGCTTGCGCGAGTTGTCACCGCATGATGGATCCCATCGGATTCGCACTCGAGAATTTCGACGGCATCGGAAAGTGGCGGACCTCGCAATTCGGACAAAAAGTGAACACTTCCGGCCAGCTGACCGACGGCACTAAGGTGAACGGTGTGGTGGACCTCCGCCAGGCGCTTCTGCGCTACTCACCGCAATTTGTTCGCACGCTCGCTGAAAAACTTCTCACCTACGCGCTTGGTCGTGGCATCGAGTATCCCGATATGCCGGTGGTCCGCTCCATCGTGCGGGACGCGGCCGCCAACCATTACCGGTTCTCATCGCTAGTTGTGGGAATTGTCTCAAGCCAACCGTTTCAGATGAACCGCAAGCCGGAGGAGGGCATCCAAGTCGCCCGTAAATAGCATGTTCCTCACCCAGAGACACATCTCGCGCCGGACGCTGCTGCGCGGCGCCGGCGTTTCACTGGCCTTGCCTTTGCTCGACTCGATGGTGCCTGCCTTCACGCCCCTGGCGCGAGCGGAGGTCACCCCTAAACAGCCGCGCTTTGTCGGCATCTTCAATGCGCACGGCTGGGCGCCGGAGTACTGGAAGGTCGCAGCCGATGGCCCCATCTCGGAGTTTCCGTTCGTGCTGAAGCCGCTTGAGAGGTGGAAAGAATCGGTCACCTTGATCACCGGCCTGGATGCCACCGCGTCCATGCCGCCTCCGGGCGAAACCGGCGGCGATCACTCGCGCAGTGCCGCGGTGTTCAGCGGCATGCCGCCCAAGAAAACGGTGAGCCAAGACATCTACCTGGGCACCACCATCGATCAGATGATCGCGCAGAAGTACGGCCAGGATACGGCATTGCCGTCAATCCAATTGGGCATCGAGGACCAGAGCGCCCTCGCCACCTGTCCCTGGGGTTATAGCTGTGCGTACGTGAATTCTGTGTCCTGGGCCGGGCCGACCAAGCCGCTTCCGCACGAGGCCAATCCACAGGTCGTCTTTGAGCGCCTGTTCGGCGATGGCACCAATTCCGGCGAGCGAGCCGCGCGCAAGCAGGCCCAAGCCAGCCTACTCGACGCGATCGGCAAAGAGGTCGCGCGCCTGAACCGCACTCTCCCCGGGACCGATCGTTCCCGGTTGAACGAGTACCTGGACGATATTCGGGAGATTGAACGGCGGCTCGAGAACGTGGCGAAGTCTTCGGCGGCTGCGGTCGAGGCCGAGGTCCCCTTCGGCATCCCCGAGTCGTTCTCCGAACACATCAACCTGATGTGGGACCTGCAGACGCTGGCGTTTCGCGCCGACATCACGCGCGTTTCAACTCTCATGATTGCCCACGACGTGAGTATGAGCAGTTACCCGGAATCCGGTGTGGCCACGGCCAACCATGCCGCCTCGCATCACGGCGGCGCCCCCAAGCGGGTAGAGGATTGGGCGAAAATTAACCGGTATCACGTCGGCTCGCTGCCCTACTTCCTGAACAAACTGAAATCCACACCCGAGGGCGAAGGAACCTTACTCGACCATACGCTGATCCTGTGGGCGAGCAACATGGGCGATTCGAATCTGCACAGCCACCGTAACGTCGGGCACCTGCTGGCCGGTGGAGCCATGGGCCGGCACAAAGGCGGCCAGAACATCAAAGCCGCTGGCTCAACCGCCAATCTGCTGTTAACCACGCTGCACCTGTGCGGCATCGAAAAGGAAAGCCTCGGTGATAGCACGAAGCCGGTTGCGGTATAGCAGGGCACGGCTCGAGCCCGGCCACGCCCGCCGTCGTGCCGGTCGGCTGTCTAAGCCGGGGGCTTATGCCAGGGTTGCGCTTCTGCTGTTCGCCACGGTGGCTCGCGCGGGAGGCGCCAGCGACGTCGCCGACGCCGCCATGCGCCGCGACGCCGAAACCGTTCGCGCCTCGATCAAGCGCGGATCGGACGTGAACTTGGCCCAAGCAGATGGCACCACCGCCCTTCACTGGGCCGCCCATTGGAATGATGTGGAGATGGCTAGCTTCCTGATTCGTGCCGGCGCCCACAGCCAGGCGGCGAATCGCGACGGCGTGACGCCGCTGTTTCTCGCCACCGAGAACGGAAGCGCC
>JAGWQP010000165.1 GCA_028876805.1 Acidobacteriota bacterium
ACCGACCGGGCCTACATTATTAACAATGGCCGCATCTTCCGCGCCGGGAGTCCGGAGGCGCTGGGGCGAGATCCCGAGGTCAAACGCGTCTATTTGGGTGAATCCTTTACGCTGCAAGTCTGATTTTTGCAGACGTTTCCCACTGAACAAGAACAAACCACTCACGGCTTGGTTCGTAGTTCATTCGCGAGCCCCTGATCGGCGTGACCGCCTTTTCGCGGCGGTTCGCATCAATCAAGGGGTGCCCTTGATGGCTTTGTTGAGTGTCGCTGGAGACGCGGGCCCTCTCGGCGGGCCTTAGCCCTCAGCCGCAATCGGAGTCAAGACGAATTCTGTCGGGGATCACACACTCACGAGTCTTCCGCTCATTCGGTAACGAGCGGCCGGCCGTCAGCGCAGGCGACCACGCCAAGTCTTATGTCGCTTTACTTCGAGCCCGGCTCTTTTTCCTCAGCGCGGGAGCCGGCGAGAATGCCGTAGAGGCCATAGTTGTCTTCGTGGCAGGCATACTCATAGAGGTTGCCGGTCTTGGTCCAGGCGATGGCCGCCGACCAGGGACGCGTCCAGGTTGCCGGATCCTCGACTGTGAACCGGTAGTCGATCCGGTCATCGGCCATGCGCGTCCAGCGTTCCACCAGGCGCATGTTCGGGGTGGATCCTTCGAACGTTACCTGATCGCCGAAGTTGGTCGTCTCGACCACGAGCGTGTTGCCTTCCCAATGACCGCGCGAGTCGCCCAGCCACTGGCGCACACCGGAATCGAGATGCGGGCGACCGTCCAAAGCAATGATGCGGGTCTCGTGAATCTGCTCCTGGAGAATCGCGACCGATCCGGGCGTCTGCACGATCTCGTAATTGTTGTCGTAGCCGGTCGGAACGCGTGGCAGCCCGGCGCGCACGACGCAGCGGGTGTACAGTTCGAGGTCCTCCGGGCCATTATAGGGGCCGGCGCCACGATACGCTTCATTCTGACTTCGCCGCGCCTGGGCCTGCCGCTTCTTGCCCTCCGAGGTCATCGGGGGAATACGGCCGTCGGGCGGGTCATAGATTAAGGAGGTCCGGCCGTCGGACCATCCGCGCTCCCACCAGAAACCGTTGTAGGCGCCGTTGACGTCGTCGGGGGTGCCGCGCTCATCGCGTTTATCGGTGGCAATCGCCGTCACCGTATTCTGCGCTGCCTGCTCTTGTTTGGTCAGGAATTCCCGGCCGGCATACTTCGCCGGGCGCTCGAGCGGCGTGGTGGTGGCGTTCGACCACGAACCCTCGAGGTCCGGATCGCCCCACGGAGTCCGCCAAGATTGCGCCTGCGAGTGCGTCTGAGCCCCAACCGGCATCACTACGAGAAAGGCGACTGCGCAAACCAGAATTCGCTTCAGCATGGAAACTCCTTTTTTACTTGCCCGTCTGCTTGCGCAGATGGCCGTAGACCAGTTCTTCGGAAAAAGGCACGCACTTGAATTCCAGAAACTGCGCGTTGCGATCGAGGCGGCGGTACAGCGGAAAGCTCATCTTCCAAGGCCGAGTGAAGACCTTCGGGTCCTCGATCGTCGCTTCATACTGGAGCACATCCGGACCGGCCGGCGTCCAGCGCTCGACCACGTGAAGCGCGTCGCTGTGAAAGTTGCCGGCGCGGTCGAACCAAGTTTTGTCGTTCATGCCGGTCACGTCGACTACCAGCGTGTCGCCATCCCATCGTCCGTTCGACCATCCCATATAGCTTTCCACCGGTGCCGGCCCGGCTTTATCGAGCGTAATGAGGCGGCTGGCGCTGGCGAATTCATACGCCACCAGGATCTTCTTGTCGCCTTGAATGATCTCGAACGGGAAAGGCATATAGTTGGCGCGTGGCACGCCGGGCAGGTAGCACTTGGCTTCAGGATCGAGCGGCTCCAGACGCACGCCATCGGTGTTCACGCGTGTCAGCCGCTTTTCGAAATTCTCCTTCTTCTTGGCCATCGCCCACGGCTGGTACGGAATCTCATTGCCTTCCACGATGCCCGGCCCGGCGGGCTCCGCGTACAAGGCGCCGAACTGCGACGGTCCCGGCTGCGCCGCATGCGCCTGGATGTCCCAGTTGGCTTCGGTCAGGGCCTGCCACAAACCGTCCAGATTGGGGCGATCGGTACCCGCCAAGCGCGCTGCCTTGTAGGTGGGCGCCTGCGCGGCGGCGGTGACGGCCAGAATAGAAACAACGGCCGCACCGCTGGCGACGTCGAGGCACCTTCGCATGGAAACGAAACTCCCTCCCCGCGGATTTGCTCCCGCCCGTCAAGTATACTGCGGACCGCGGACGGATGTCAGATTGTCGCACCGAGCCGGCGCGAACC